>CAXGPR010000010.1:0-59099 GCA_964011675.1 uncultured bacterium | reverse complement strand
GCCGTGTTTAGAGTCAACCAACTCACAGAGCGGGCAGAAGACCTTGCTGAGTATTGCAGAAGACCTTGCTGAGTATTAATGCGACGCGGTTTCAGCTTATCGCTAGCGACCCTTAGTTCTTGCATTTCCCGAACAGACGAGCGAAGTCGTTGCAGTAATTAAGGTGTGTGCCGACCTCGATATCCCCATTTTACCTTGGTACGCGGATACCGGGCTGTTTGTAGGTGCACTGGTCCATGAAGACTGCGTGGTTTTAAGCAAAGCGCGGATGAGTCCCATCGAGTGATCGAACTGTGAAGGATATACAACACATTCTCGAGCGAATTGCTCATCTTGAAGCCGTGCGTTCACCCTATGCACTTGCAACTGTGGTCGACGTTGCGGGGTCCACCTACCGTGGTTTGGGCGCGCGCATGTTGGTTGAGTCGCCTGAGCAGAGTGAGGGAACTATTGGTGGCGGGTGTCTCGAAAGCGACGTGCGCGAACAAGCCGCGGCGGCTATAGAAGACGGGCAGCCGCGCCTAGTTCAGTATGATGCAACATCAGAAGATGATATCGTTTTGGGTACCGGTTTGGGCTGTGGGGGCGTCACGCGCGTTCTAATTGAGCCGATCAGCACAGGGCATCGCCCCCTTGCGGTTGATTCTTTGCGCGCGAGTGCTCTTGAGAGCACGCATGTAGTTCTCGCGACGGTGTTTGAATCCGAGGGTATACCGGGGCTTATGCCCGGTCAGCGTTTGACAATGGGCCACGAGAAGCTGATGCACTGTGATATAGCGGATGAACTAATGCGGGCATGGGTGGCAGATGAAGCACGCGTTTGCTGGGCTAGCAGGGAAGAAAAGCGCCATCCGACGGCGAGGACACTTCGCTACGATCGCGGGCGCGGTTGGGCTTCTGTGCTGATCGAGACGCTAAGGCCGCCTCCCCACGTATGGATATTCGGCGCTGGCTACGATGCGCGTCCCATTGTCTCTTTGGCCTCGTCTATGGGATGGCGTGCTAGCGTTGTAGACCATCGCCCGTCGTTTGCGCTGCCCGAACGATTTCCGGATGCTCACCAGGTTGTACTCGTTTCTTCTCATCAATGGCCTGACGACTTAGCCATTGAGTCAAACAGCGTTGCCATTATCATGACGCACAGCTTTCTTCAGGACCAGTTTGTACTGCGCCACATCTTGCCCATCGGGTTAGATTACATAGGCATTTTGGGTCCTTATCAGCGCACTCAGCGTCTGTTGAGAGGCCTTGAGGAATGTCCTGTTAGTGCGCCCTTTGCCCCAGTTGGCCTAGATCTCGGAGCTGAGACGCCCGAGGAGATTGCCTTGTCAATTGTTGCCGAAATTCAAGCGATACGTTCGGGGCATGGCGGTGGTCACCTCAGCTTCCGCTCAGGGCCCATTCACAAGTGCTGAAGGCATGTCAGTTTGAATACTTCACTAAAAGATCTGTCCGGCGCGATAGGTTGGTGGCGGCGTCTCTTCATCGCTTAGCCACAGAGCGCGCTGCTGCTTTGGCATGAAATACTGGTAGTCGAAGCTGCTATCGGGTAGACTGATATTACCCTGCGACGAGTGTTTGGCTATTTCTTCTTCGACGATGTCTATGCCGAGTCCTGGACGGTCGGGAACCTTGATTTTACTGTGCGCTATCTCGGGCTGTCCTGTCATAACCGTATATCGCTGGGGCACATCAACTGCTAGGTGTTCGAGGATCAAAAAGTTAGGAATAGTTGCCATCAGATGGACTGCGGCCATTTCTGCAACGGGACCCAGTGAGCCGTCATGCGGAGCTATGGTGCAGTAGTGCGCTTCGGCTAAGGCCGCCATTTTTTTCATTTGCATGAGACCGCCCGCCCTGCCCGTATCTGGCTGTACGACGTCTATTAATTCGCGTTCAATCAGTTCGCGCACACCCCAGATAGAAGCATGTCTCTCTCCTGTTGCTATGGGCAAGTTGACGGCCGCAGAAACGCGTGCGATGGATTCTACGTGTTCAGGCGCAACGGGATCCTCGTAAAAGAGCAAATTATACTCTTCTAAGCGCTTTCCTAGTGCGATGGCGTCGCGCGTGCTCAGCCAGGGCGGGCCGTGAACATCGACCATCAAGTCAATCGCCAAACCGACCTCTTCTCGAATGGCCCGCACGCTTTCTAAGCAGTTTTGCGTGCCGCCGGTCTTAATGGCCGTGTAACCTTCATTTACCAGTTGGCGTGCTTGCTCTCGCGAATGGGCATGCGCGTAAACGCGTATCTCATCACGCATTTTTCCTCCAAACAAGTTCCACACCGGTTGTCCCAACGCTTTGCCTTTCAAGTCCCACAGCGCCATTTCTATGCCCGTCATTGCGCCGTGTCCAACTACGCCTGTCATGCCGTGCCCCATGAGCCCCGCTAACATCTTGTGCCAAAGTCGTTCGATGTGGTTGGGGTCTTCACCAACGAGGAGCGGCGTAAGGTCGCGAATGGCAGTCTCGACAACACGTGGCCAACCCGATGCCTCGCCGATGCCGTAAATTCCTGCATCGGTGCATATTTTGACGAAGAGCCAGTTGCGCGCAGACCAACCTCCCTTTTCTTCTTTATTGGTAGCTTCATTAAACTGCGGCCATCCCGCGTCCATGAGGTAGGTTCTGATCTCGGTTATTTTCACTTAACACACTCCGTTGATAGAGGGGGCACAAGGTGCAAAAAAAGTATAGCAAAACGGTTAATGAACGTGCAACTCCAGTTTTTGACAGCCCCATGGGCGGTGTTTTACTTATTCACCTTCAACAACTTAGAAGAACTGCATATGAATCCCTTTAAAGGCTTGATAGACGAGGAACTGAAGCGCTTTGAAGTGCGCTTAGACGAGGTCATGGTGGCCGACGTTGATCTGGCACATGACATCGCGCGCTATATGTCGACGTTGAAGGGAAAGCGTTTGCGGCCTGCTCTAGCCTTGCTCAGTGCGCAGGCGACCGGGATAAGGGACAGCCAACGGGTTATTGAAGCTGCCGTAGCGGTGGAAATGATTCACGCTGCGACGATGGTACACGATGATGTAGTTGATTCGGCGACGATGCGTCGGGGACGCGATTCGGTAAACGAAGTTTGGACTGGACAGATCGCTGTTTTGATGGGGGATTTTCTACTTGCACGCGCCCTGTGCATGCTTGTTGAGTTGGGCAATTTATCAGCATTAAGTGTCGTATCTCGCGCGACGGAGCGTCTGAGCATTGGTGAGATATTCGAAATCCAAATTGGCGAACAGCAGGATGCGCGTGAGGCCTCTTATTTCGCAATGGTGAGTGACAAGACGGCCTCATTAATTTCGGCTTCTGCGCGACTGGGACCGATTTTTGCGGACGCGGACTTGCTCGTAGTCGACTCAATGGGCCGTTACGGAGAACTGTTGGGCAAGGCCTTCCAGATCGCCGATGACATACTGGATTTTACTGGGGATGCCACGACTATGGGAAAGCCGGTCGGACATGACTTACGCGAGGGTAAAATCACGTTGCCGCTCATACGGGCTTTGCAGTCTGCGCCTGAGTCGGAGCGCTTGAAGATAGAACGACTGCTTGCAAAAGAAGGGAAGAACGAAACGGAGTGGAACCGCATCGTCGACTTTGTTGACGAGCAGGGAGGTGTTGCTGCAGCCGCTGTCACAGCGCGCGAAGTGAGTGCTCAAGCCCTAGAGTGTTTAAGTGTACTGCCTGAGACGCCGGCGAGAGAGGCGTTGGAATTAGCTGTCCGTCTCGTTGTTGAACGTAACAGTTAATAGCGAGCTGTGGCAGTCATCGTGAAAAGAGCGATCTTCGCGCTCGCGACTCTGCTGGTGGTTTTGTGGATAGTTCCTTCACCCGAACCGCAGCCCCCGGTGAGAGAAGATCGCTTGGCGCTTGGCACGCTGGTGACGGTCAAGCTCTACGGTGACGATGAGGCGATGACGTCGCTTTTTCCTTTAGCTTTCGCGCAGTTTGACCTCGCAGACTCATTGATGAGTCGCTATCGGGATGATAGCGAAGTCGCTGCGATCGAACGAGCGGGCGGCCGATCGGTTGTCCCCTCGCCTGCGGTGCATCACGTGCTCGAGCGTTCCATCCACTGGGCACGTGCATGTGAGGGAGCTTTTGATCCGACGGTTGGGGCGCTGACGCGGCTGTGGAATTTTCCCGATGCCACTGCGGTTCCAGACTCGGCTTCCGTTGATTCAGCGCTCGCACTGGTCGATTATCGAGCTCTGGTCGTCAACGAGCACGGCGTGCACTTAGCGCGCGCAGACGTTCGCTTGGATCTCGGTGCTGCTGCCAAAGGCTATGCGGTTGATCAAGCAGTGGAAGCGCTGCGCTCGGGAGGAGCCCAATCCGGACTCATTGAGGCGGGAGGCGATATTCGCTATTGGGGTGAGAAACCGGACGGCCATCTGTGGCGATTCGGCATACAGCACCCGCGCGACCCCAATCGTTATTTTGAAGTGGAAGATATCGGCCTATCAGCCATCGCGACCTCTGGTGACTATCAACAGTATTTTTTAAAGGACACGCAGCGTTATCACCACATAATCGATCCACAAAGTGGCTGGCCTGCACGCCGGTTGATTAGTGCAACGGTCTGGGCCGAAACGGCTATGGATGCAGATATTTTGTCCACGGCCGTCTTTGTGTTAGGCGCAAAGCGCGGCTTGGAATTAGTCGAACAGTGGCCTCGGGTCGAGGCCTTGGTATTTACCGATACAGCAGGTGGTTTAAAGAGCCAAGCGACGAGCGGTGTGCAGGGGCGCTTTCGCTTTGTCGATTAGCTGACTATTTTAAAGGGCTATCGATTTAGAATTTTTGCTCTCTGGGGTCTATAAGGCACATCGTAAGGACTAGTTATGAAACGCAATTGGAGAATCATGTTGATCCTGGCGCTCATTGCCGCCGGGATTTACTACCTGCTTCCAAGCATCCAGTACTACGGACTGTCGGAGGAAGAACGCTCTGCAATGGAGCTGAATGCACCGGACAACTTAGCCGATTTGCATAAGAACTCTCTCAACCTTGGCTTGGATCTGCAGGGCGGTATCCACTTGGTGCTAGAAGTCAAAACGGAAGGTCTCGATCTCGAAGAAGCGCAAGACGCGGTCGCGCGTGCGCAGGAGATCATTCGCAACCGCATTGACCAGTTTGGCGTTGCCGAACCCACCATCCAGCGTCAGGGCGACAATCGCATAATTATAGAGCTGCCCGGCGTGCAGGACGTTCAACGCGCTAAAGACTTGGTCGGACAAACTGCCTTGCTTGAGTTCCAACTCTTGGAAACGGAAGACGAGCGGAACCGATTGCTGCAGCGCATCAATGCTCTAACGGCTCCGGCGGCCGATACGACTTCTGCTGCTAGGGAAGAGGATGAAGAGAAGAGCCTATTCGAAGAAGGCATCGATGAGTCGGAAGACGACGCAGGTGAGCGCAGCTTAATCTCGCTGCTCGCGCCGCTGGCCAACGGCGATGTGGCTGTGAGCACGCGCGATCTGCCGCGCGTAAAGAGCATTCTTCGCTCGTCAACGGCGCAAACTGTTATTCCCAGAGACGTTGAGTTTCTGTTTTCTAGCAAAGGTGAAGGCGTAGTTGGAAATGAGTACTACACACTTTATCTGGTGCGCGCTCGTTCAGAGATGACCGGCGATCTGCTGCAGGAGGCCTACGTTTCAATGGGGCAGGGCGTTGAGAACTTGGGGCAACCCATTGTCAATTTCTCTACCACAGACGAGGGAGTGCGCCAGTTTGAGCGTATCACAGGTGCACACATCGGTGAGCGAATGGCCATCGTGCTTGATGAAGCCGTCTATTCGGCGCCAACCATTCAGACGAAGATCAGTGAGGGACGAGGTATTATCACGGGAAGCGGCACGCAAGACGAGGCTAAGGATTTAGCCATCGTGCTGCGCGCCGGCGCGCTGCCGGCCGAAGTAGAAATTATCGAAGATCGCACGGTGGGTCCGTCGCTCGGGCGAGATTCTATCGAGCAGGGCAAAACTGCAGCGCTCTTCAGCATGGTCTTAATTGCGCTCTTTATGATCTTGTACTACCGCGTCGCGGGTGTGATTGCTGATGTGGCTCTGATACTCAACATGACTTTCATCATGTCTGTGTTGGCCGGTTTTCACGCGACACTGACGCTGCCCGGTATTGCGGGTATCATATTGACGATTGGTATGGCCGTAGATGCCAACGTGCTGATTTTTGAACGCATCCGTGAGGAACTGCGTTCGGGTAAAACTGTGCGTGCGGCTATTGATGGCGGTTATAACAATGCGCTTTCGGCGATTGTTGATGCGAATGTGACCACTTTTTTAGTAGGTATCGTCCTCTATCAATTCGGCACAGGGCCGATTCGCGGTTTCGCGTTGACACTGTGTATCGGTATCCTCTCGAGCTTGTTCACGGCTTTCTTTGTTACTCGAACCGTTTTTGAACTAATGACGCGCGGAGGTGGGTCGCAGGCCCTAAGTATCGGCTCCGTTAACTTTCTCGCTAATACTCGTCTGTCTTTTTTGGCCAAGCGGAACATGGGTTTTACCGTTTCGGGTGCCTTATTGGTGCTGGGAGTTGTTTCCGTGCTGGCACTTAACGGTCTGCGCACGGGCATCGACTTTTCGGGCGGAACGCTGTTGGAACTGCATTTTGACCCTGCGCTGAAAGTAGAGCAGGTACGCGGCGCGCTGAGCGAAGTCGCCGTGGACGAAAAGACGATGGATTTTAGTAAGAGCGAGATAAAGCAGTTCGGTTCGCCTAACGACGTGCTGATTCGTGTGAGTGAAAGCGAGGAGGGAACAGAAGTTGCCAGAGGGATAATGGCTGCTCTACGCTCTAATTTTTCCAGCAATGTGCAGGAAGAAGACTGGATTCGCAGACAGGAAAAAGTGGGCCCAAAAATTGGTGAGGAACTCAGCGGCGCTGCCGTGCGCGCAGTGCTTGTTGCATTGTCGTTGATTCTGGTCTACATGGCTTGGCGTTTTCATCGCTTTCTCTACGGTATTGCTGCCGTAGCGGCTCTTTTTCACGACGTGCTCATTACAATCGGCTTACTCTCACTTTTGGGCGTGGAAATCTCTCTGGCTGTGGTAGCCGGTCTACTGGCTATTGTCGGCTACTCGCTTAACGATACAATCGTCGTCTTTGACAGGATACGCGAAAACTTGCCTATGGTCCGTCGCGAGGGATTTGGTGGCATCATTGATTTGAGCATCAACGAGTGTCTGAGCCGCACTTTGGTGACGTCTTTTACGACCTTAGTCGCCGTGATTGTGCTCATGCTGTTTGGCGGAGAAGTCAACAGAGACTTCACTATCACGTTGTTGATTGGCGTAGTTATCGGTACGTATTCGTCGATCTTTGTCGCTAGCCCTGTGCTCTTTATCGGTCAGCAGCGCGCTGCCGCGAAAGAAAAAAAGAACGGCTAAACGGCTTTAATACGTCAGTGCTTGGAGGGAGGGGTGGCCGGGTGCGGCTATCCCTCCACTTTTTTGCCTATGAAAGATCTCGTTGTTGCTGCGTTGGCCCTTTTATTAGGCGCTTTGGGACCGCAGAGCTATCAGGAAAGTCCGTTTGATCCGCTGTGGATTCTCGGGACTATTTTACTTGTAGCCTACTCGCTGGGGCAGCTGGCGGGCCTCTTTAGTCTTACACCTATGCTGGGGTGGGTTGCGGCCGGTTTACTGGTTGGCAATAGTGGTTTCCAGCTGATGGACGCACAGGTGGATGATATACTGCGTCCTGTCCGCCACGCTGCCGCCGTATGGATCGCTTTTCAAGTCGGCTTACATGCTTGGCCTCTTTCGTGGTTGGGCTGGCGGCGTGGAGGCATCATACTTGCGTCGACTCTTGGTGTTTTCTTTGCCGTAGCCTTGTGCGGTGTTCTATTGGCCGAATTATCGTGGTCATTTGCGCTGCTGTTGGCCGCCGTCGCGAGTCTGTGGGGTGCTTTTACCGGTGTGCCAACCAATGGCCAGCGTCACGTGCTTCAGGTGGGCGTCGTCGGTGTTGCCTTCAGTCTGACCCTGCTAAGTGCCGTAGTGTTGTGGTTTGCTGTTGAGGAAACGGCGCAGGTAAATGCGGTTTCTTTTGTGGGGCGGTTGATTCTATCACTGTTTATTGGTGCTGCTAGCGCGGCAACCGTACGTTTTTTTTCGCTCTTACCTAAAAGCGTGCATGGCCTACTCGTAGCTTTGTTGGCTACTTGCTTTGCCATTGCTGCGCTGTTTGAAGTGGTGCAGATACCCGTTCTACCCTTTGGGTTTGCTGCCGGTTTGGTCCTCGCGCATGATGCTCGATGGTGCCGTCGTCTGCGCTACATAATGTTTCGCGTCGGGTCCGTGCCACTTTTGTTTTACTTTGCGCTTCTGGGTGGCGTACTAGATGTGCGTTTGTTAAATGCGCCTGCGTCAAACCTATCTACGGTTATTTTGATCACTGTGGGAGTTTTGATTTTTCTGCGGGCACTACTCACTTCGGTATACTTGCGTTTAAATATTGAAGATGCATCGCGCGATTGGGGATGGCAACTGTTGCCACGCGGGGTGCTGTTATTTGAACTATGTTACGCCACACAGCCAAGCTTATTGGACGTATTGGTCGGTCCACAGGCCGTGCTGTTGCAACAGTTTGTGGTGTGCGATATTCTGGTGTCTGCTCTATTTTACGTTATACTAGCACGTGTCGTACGGGCCGTGTCCGAACGAGTATACGCCCAATCTCATGGGCCTGCATCTTGAGAGATCTCCGGCAAAATTGTGTAGTGAATGACCATCATTTATATTTCGAAACTGTATTTTTATGAGTTCCATTAGTCAAAACTGGCCTATTTTACGCGATCGGATCGCGCGGGCGGCTCACTCAGTCGGCCGCGTGAGCGAAGAGATAGAAGTTATTGCCGTCAGCAAGACGCGCACTGCTCAAGAAGTCGAGGTTGCGCATCGCTGTGGGTTGACTACCGTTGGCGAGAATCGCGTCCAAGAAGCAGAGGAAAAGAAAGTGCTGGTTAGTGCTCCACTGTCTTGGCACATGATTGGCCATTTACAGAGCAATAAAGCGGGTAAGGCCGTCCAACTATTCGACGTGGTGCAGTCGGTCGATCGCTTTAGCTTGGCGCAGGCCCTGGACCGCAGGGCGCGTGCGATCGATCGCCGGATAGAGGTCATGCTGCAGGTCAACACGGCGGATAGTACGAGTCAGTCGGGTGCTCATCCCGACGAACTAGTAGAGTTGGCCGGTCGGGTTGCAGAACTGCCCTCGCTGAAGATCTGTGGTCTCATGACCATCGGTGCGCATAGCGATGATGAGCACGCAGTACGCGCCAGTTTTGCACGTCTGCGCGTCTTGAAAGAAAGCGTACAAGCCGCGGAGATTGAGAATATTTCGATGCGGCACCTTTCGATGGGAATGAGCGGCGACTTTGAATGGGCCATCGCCGAAGGATCGACGATGCTGCGTTTAGGAACGGCTCTGTTCGGAGCGCGTGACGTAGTCTAATGGTTGTAGCTTGGTGTGTAACACTCAACTACGGAGAAAGACGTGTTTGACTTCGGTGTTTTTTCCCACGGAATAATTGGGATCATATTGTCCTTGGTTAACATGTATAAGTGGGTCGTCATTATCCGCGTTCTAATTTCATGGATAAACCCGGATCCCTACAACCCCATCGTGCAGTTTCTCCGCGCCGTCACCGATCCCGCCATTGAAGCCGTGCGGCGCTTCGTGCCGAACTTTCTTTGGTCTACTGGGCTAGATTTTACGCCGCTGATCCTAATCGTATTACTAGAAGTGCTCATTGTATTCCTCAAGGCCTGGATATAGTCGGATATAAATATGACAGAAAATAAATCGGCCAAAGAGTGTTTTGACGAAGTGCCCAGCCAGGCCAATTTCCCCCAATTGGAGGAAGAGTTGCTTCAATTTTGGGGTCGGGAAAGGGTGTTTGAACGCTCCGTTGAAGAACGCTCTGAAGAGAAGCGTTTCACGTTTTACGATGGTCCGCCCTTTGCCAGTGGCCTACCTCACTACGGGCATCTATTGGCTTCCATCATAAAGGATGTCGTTCCTCGCTACTGGACTATGCGCGGTTATCGGGTGGAACGGCGCTTTGGTTGGGACTGTCACGGATTGCCTGTTGAGAATGAAGTTGAGCAACAGTTGGATCTAAAATCAAGGCCCGATATTCTCGAGTACGGCGTAGAAAACTTCAATAAAGCCTGCCGTGACGTGGTGCTGCGCTATGCCAGTGAGTGGGAGCGTTTTATCAAGCGCGTGGGGCGCTGGGTCGACTGGTCGAATCAATACCGCACTATGGACGTCGAGTTTATGGAATCCGTGTGGTGGGTTTTCAAGACACTATGGGACAAGGGACTAATATACGAGGGCTATAAATCGCTGGCTTACTGTCCACGCTGTGCGACTCCTTTATCAAACTTTGAAGTCAACCAAGGGTACCAACAGACTCAAGACCCTTCGGTTACAGTTCGCTTTAAAGTGCGCGATCAGGAGCACGTGTCAATACTGGCTTGGACGACTACGCCTTGGACACTGCCTTCGAATATGGGACTTGCCGTCGGTGCAGACATTGAGTACGTGCGCGTCTACATGAAGGACGGGGAGCAGTTAATCTTGGCCAAGGCGCGTCTTAAAGAGATCTTTAAGCGCAGTGAAGATAGCATTGGTCGGGTTGAGGCTCAGCCGGTGGATCAATTGGTTGGTCTATACTATGAGCCGCTGTTCCCCTATTTTTCACCGCTTTCGACGGAAGGGGCCTTCCGCGTTGTTAAGGCTGACTTTGTGTCGACGGAGGACGGCACCGGAATTGTGCACATCGCGCCTGGATTTGGCGAGGATGACTACCAGCTGGGTCAGCGTGAAGGCCTGCCGACGGTGGCGCCGATTGATGAGGATTGCTGCTTCACAGAAGAGGTGTCAGACTATGTCGGCCGCTTTGTTAAAGAGGTAGACCGAGATATCATACGCGCTTTGCGAGATAGCGGTAAACTGTTGGTCGAAAGTACGATTGAGCACAGCTATCCCTTTTGTTGGCGTTGTGATTCTCCGTTGATTTATCGCGCGGTATCGACCTGGTATGTCGATGTTGAATCGGTGAAAGACAAAATGCTCAAGGCCAATGCCCAGATCTGGTGGGTGCCCGAGCATATAAAAGAAGGGCGTTTTGGGCGGTGGTTGGAAGGCGCGCGCGATTGGGCTATCAGTCGGAATCGATACTGGGGTACGCCGCTGCCCATTTGGCGGAATGAAGAGACGGGCGAAACGATTTGTGTGGGCAGTCGTGAAGAGCTAGAAGAGCTGAGCGGACGCAAGGTAGAAGATCTCCATAAGCACGTCATAGACGATATAGAAATAGTTGGTAAACAGGGGGCACTGCGGCGCGTCCCCGAGGTGCTCGATTGCTGGTTTGAGTCGGGCTCTATGCCCTATGCACAAAATCACTATCCGTTTGAGAACCGAGAGTTAGTCGATGCCAATTTTCCCGCTGAATTTATTTCTGAGGGACTCGACCAGACGCGTGGGTGGTTTTATACACTGACGGTTTTGGCAGCAGCCCTCTTTGATAAGCCGGCATTTGAAAACTGTATCGTATCCGGGATGCTGCTGGCCGAGGATGGTCGCAAAATGAGCAAGCGGCTTAAGAACTATCCAGAGCCTACGGAGATGATCGATCGGTACGGAGCCGATGCGCTGCGCCTCTATCTGCTCAATTCGCCTGCTCTAAAAGCGGAAGAGCTGCGCTTAACCGAAGACGGTATAAAGGAAAGTCTGCGTTCGGTCATAATACCCCTTTGGAGCTCTTATTACTTTTTTGCGATGTACGCCAGGACGGATAATTGGCGGCCGCATGATGATGCTTCTCAGCGCTCTGATAACCGGCTTGATCGTTGGATCTTATCCGAACTCCAGACGCTGTTGCACGACCTCAATACGGAGATGGAAGCCTACCGCCTTTATCGGACAGTGCCGGCGATGGTGAGCTTTGTCGACAAACTGACCAACTGGTATATTCGCCGTAGTCGTCGTCGTTTTTGGAAATCAGAAGATGACGGAGACAAGGCCGCCGCCTATGCAACGCTCTATGAGGTGTTAGTGGTTTTTAGTAAAGCTCTGGCTCCTGTTCTACCTTTTATAACGGAGAGCGTCTACCAGAACCTAGTTCGTTCACACGATGCGCATGCGCCCGAAAGTGTGCACCTGTGCGAGATGCCGCAGGCCGACGAGACTATGCGGGATGCACAGCTCGAGGCACAGATGGAACTTGCGACGCGCGCCGTGGTGCTTGGGCGCTCGCTGCGTGCCAAACATAACCTGAAGACGCGTCAGCCTCTTAGACGCCTCTTTTTACTGCCCCCAGATGATAGAACTCATCGCGATTTGCAGGAGATGATTCCGCTATTGGCCGACGAATTGAATATCAAAGAAGTGGTTTTGGTCGAAGATGATGCCGAATTTAGCGAAGTTAGATACCGCCCTAACTTTCGTTCACTCGGGCCGCGTTTTGGCAAGCGCATGAAAGAGGTGGGTGTTTTTATTAGCGCACTCGATCCGGTGCAAATTGCAGCGCTGCAAGCAGGCGAAGTGCTCGATGTTGCAGACGGGCAAATCAGCATGGACGATATAGACTTGCAGCGTCAGGAAAAAGAGGGCGTGGTAGTGGCCATCGATAATAATCTGGGCGTTGGACTCGACGTGCAGCTAGATGAAGAGCTCATTTCGGAGTGCACCGCACGAGAGTTTGTCAATCGCGTGCAGAATATGCGAAAAGATGCCGGCTTAGACGTCGCAGATCGCATTCGCATCGGCGTCATTGGTCAGCCCGAGTTGGAAAGTGCGGTTGTGCTTCATCGCGATTATATAGCTGCGGAGACGCTTGCCTTAGAGATAGACACGGGGTCTCTGCCGACGGCTCATGTTGTAGAGCAAGAGTGGCAGGTAAATAACTATATGGGAACTATTGGAATTGCCCGTGCACATGATTGATTGCAGGTACTTCTCGTCAGTGAAGATACTGCAGAATGAGTGGAGATAAGTTAAATGAATCAAGAAGATCAGGCTTTCTTTAGGAAGCTTATTAAAGAGAAGATGGACCAAACCAACGAAAACGTTTCTGCTATTGAAAAGACTTCGCGCAATGAGGGAAATGAAGGCACGTCGGAAGATCGCTCGACGTACTCTCTTCACATGGCAGACCACGGAACCGATGCGATGGAGCGTGAGAAATCGTTACTGCTGGCCCAGCGCGGAGGCGATTATTTGGATTATCTAAACGAGGCTTTGGAACGAGTTGAAAACGGCACCTTTGGCATATGCCGGACCTGTAGCGGTAATATTGGTCGCGCGCGTCTCGAAGCCGTGCCCACTGCCACGCAATGCATCGCCTGCAAGTCAAAACGCGAGTCGGAGTAAGATAACGTTTGAATCCTCTTTGGCTGGTCCCTGTGACCATTGTAATCGACCAGTTGACGAAGCTCGTCGTGCGCCACACGATGATGCGCGGCATGCCCGTAGAAGTGCTCGGGGATTTCTTTCGCCTCACATACATTCACAACCCCGGGGCTGCTTTCGGGCTCAATCTGGGTAGCCCTCTCCTACATACTGTCGTCTCAGTTGTCGCGCTGGGCGTGCTCGTTTATCTGTATTGCACCATGAAACCTGAAGAGCGGCTGCTTCGCTTTGGTTTGAGTCTCGTATTGGGTGGGGCAGTTGGAAATATCATTGATCGAATTTATCTGCACGAAGTGGTCGACTTCTTCGATTTTGGCTTGGGTAACCTGCGATGGCCCATCTTTAATTTCGCCGATATTTTTGTCACGACCGGCGTGTTCCTGCTCTTTTGGGGGTATTCGCGCAGTGAGGCTGCCGGAGCGGATAGAAACATAGAACCGGCGGATGCGTCGACCCGAGAATAGAGTGGTGTAACGAATGCATATAGAAGTACAAGAGGTCGAGGCCGATCAGCGTCTCGACCTTTTTTTACGTCAGCGCTGTCCCGAGCTGTCGCGCAGTCGGATCCAAACATTGGTCAAAGACGGCGACGTAAGCGTTAACGGTGCTGCCGTGCGCTCCGCCTATCTCGTGCAGGCTGGTGATCGCATAGAAATGACGATGCCTGCTCTGCAGACGTTGCAAGCTGTTCCCGAACACATTCCGCTCGACATCGTCTATGAGGATGGTGACCTATTGGTCGTTAACAAAGCCTCCGGTATGACGGTCCATCCAGCTCCTGGGACCCCCGACGGTACGCTGGTCAACGCGTTGCTGCACCACTGCGTCGATCTATCCGGGATCAATGGCGTGCTGCGTCCTGGTATCGTCCATCGGCTCGACAAAGAGACCAGCGGCTTAATGGTTGTCGCCAAGTCTGATACGGCGCATCGCCATCTGGCCGAGCAGCTGCAAGAGCGGCAGATTGAGCGTCGCTACAGTGCGCTCCTGTGGGGTATTCCTAAAGAAGAGCACGGCACGGTAGACGCTCCGTTGGGGCGCAGTGCAAAAAATCGAAAAAAAATGGGCATTGTTGAGGAGGGGCGCCATGCGCGCACACACTACAGTGTGATTGAACGTCACGGTTTTACCAGTCTGGCAGAGCTGAAGTTAGAGACGGGGCGGACTCACCAGATTCGCGTGCATATGCAGCATTTGGGGCATCCAGTATTTGGTGATCCAGTATACGCTGGTCGCGAACGGACAGAGGGTATTCGACCTGAAATGCGTCGCCGCGCGCGCTGGATGCTCAGTTTGATAAAGCGTCAAGCGCTGCACGCGCGCCAGCTGCGGTTTAGCCATCCCTCAACGGCGGAAGAAATGACATTTTGCGCGGATTGGCCGGCGGATATGCGCGATGTGATCGAGGCAGCCCGCATCAGAGATTGCGCCGATTCATAGCGGCTATAATAGGACCTCGCGCTCGCTGCGATCAGCGGCTTGCTGGATGCGTATTATCTGTCGCGCTGAGTGCAAAACGGCTGCTGTATCAAGCCCGTTTTCCGTTGTATTTCCGTTTATATCATCAATGAAAGCTTGAAAATAGCCGTCCTTTTGCGCCGGGGGGAGCGGATGCTTTTGCGGTTGCTCGTCTTCCCTGCTGAGCATGTGCAATGTAGGAGTTGTACTCGATGTCTCAATGAGGCCCTCTCTACCCCAGTAGGTGATGCGCCAGTAGTGCGGCATCCTATAGCCTGCTCGATCTGGTGCAAAATACGATACGTCGCCGAGCACCCCACAGCCATTATTCATCGTCAGCATCACCTGTCCCGCATCTTCAAAATGAGGCGTATCGCTCGCGAAGGCGTTCCAACAGCGCGCGGCATTAATCGTTTCAAAGTGCAGGCCCGTGACCCAGGGCAGCGCGTCAATCGCATGAATGCCGATATCGGTAATAGTACCTCCGTGTTTGCCTTCTTCAAAATACCAGGCTGGGCGTGAGTCGAGCAGGAGGGGGTGCTGCCCGCCAAAGGAAATGGCGTGTACCTCTCCAATGTGTCCTTCTCTTATTAGCTGCTTGGCGCCCAGCGTTTGGGAGGCGTCGCGCATTGTGAGCATGCAGCCGACCTTAAGCGAGTTCTCGGATGATAGAGCGGTTATTTGTTCGACCTCTTCAATATGCGTGCAAAGTGGTTTGTCTACAATGACATGGCGTCCGCTCTGTAGGGCGCGGATGGCAACCTCGCCGCGCTTTGCAAAGTATTCGCCAACGGCAATAATATCGCTTTCTACATCGAGCATGCTATTTAAACAGGTGTGCGTTATCTCGACTCGACTGCTGTGCTCAAGCTCAGCGCGCGTCGCTGGGTCTTCCTCGCAGGCGGCTACGATTTCCAAATCTTTGCGTACCTGAGCGAGGGCGTAGAGGCTCGTTATATGGCCGTGTCGAAATCCAGCAAAGGCTATTTTTAGTCTGTCCATTTCTTTGCAAGTGTCCTGGCAAAATTTGAGTCCGTAGTTCGGTCTATCGATCTAGTCGATACGTTTCTCAACGCCTTCTGCGCATGCCGAAGTCGTATAGGATGGCTAGATCGCGCTAATGACACGCCACGCGACGGGCGTGATATGCTTTCTATATTTTGGTTTCCGACAAAAAGTGCTCCACTTCAGCGCGTTCGGGCAGAGCGGTGCGGCCGCCAAGGGTTCTACAGTTGAGTGCGGCCGTGGCCGAAGCGAAACGAATAGTCTGCTCAGGCGCCCACTGTCGGTACAGTCCGTATAGAACCGCTCCATGAAACGCATCTCCCGCTCCGGTGGTATCTACTACTTCCGTGGGAAAAGCAGGGAAAAAGTGGGTCTCGTTGTTCCAGTGCGCAACGCAGCCGCGTGCCCCTCGGGTATAGACGGCCAGGTGAGCGCCGTGCTCGCTGAGCTTTTTTACGACGTCTGCAGGAGACAGTTCGGGCAGCCAGCGGCGCACCAGCGGTTCGGACACGACGGGCACGTTGACCCACGGCAAGAAGGCTTCGAGGTCTTCGTGCATCCATGTCCCGTCAAAGACGACGGTGCGACCTGCCTCGCGTGCCCAGATGGCCGCCTGCATACAGGTGGCATCCGCGTCGTCCAAATGGACGATGCGCGCGGAGGAAACGATTTCTTTGCAGAGGTCGCTCGGAGCGAGTTCTCCACAGCTTTCCGGTCGGGTAACGAAGCCGCGTTCTCCGCTGGACTCTTCCACGAGCACGAGCGCGACGCGCGACTGCGCGCCCCTTGCAACTGCGAAATGGCCGACGTCGATCCCTTCCTGCTCTAAGCCATACCGAATAAAATCACCGTCTTCATCGTCGCCGACTTTGCCAATAAATGCGCCCCGTGCCCCAGGAGCCAAGCGCGCAAAGGTCACGAGGGCTGTTGCTGCAGGTCCGCCGCCTTGTCGCAGAAACTGAGATGCGCGCGTAGAATGGTCGAATTGGGGTACGTGGGGTACTGCAAAGAGCAGGTCGACGGTGCACAAGCCAATGCCCAGTACGTCTATAGATGCAGATTCAAGCGTGAAGTCACCCACGTATTAAGCCCTTTATGTCGGCTACTGTTCGTCTGTTTGTGCGTAGGAATGGCCGGTAAAGATGCGCTTCACTTCTGCCAGTGATTTTGCCTCCAGAAGTTGACCTACGCGCTGCTCTTCTTCTTGCTGTAGGGAGCGTGCATTCTCTAACACGGCCTGCAGTTTGTCGGCTGGGAATTTACAGGCACCATTTTCATCCATGTGTACGATTTCTCCAGGGGCTATATCCATGCCGGCTACGGAAACGGGCACGTTGACTGCATGGACGGCCTGCTCTCCGTGTCCCGGTGTGACGCCGCTGATGAGATATTGAAACTTCATTGGACGAATTTCGTCTATATCTCGCGACGGACCGTTGGATATGCATCCGACGCACCCGACGGCTTTCATCGCCGAGGTCATATTGCCTCCAGACAGACCCACTTTGTTTTTGAGTTCAGGGGGGAATTTTTGTTGCAGCACTAGAATCGTGGGTTTGGGCATGGCGTCGAGCGCTTCGAGCACATCCATAAAACTCAGTCTGTTAAAGTTGGGATCTGGCAGGCCGTAGGTGCAGGTGGCGGCATATCCTACCGTGCGACCGAGGTCCGGATACATACAGCGCAGGCTCTGGTCTGTATACCAATGCTCACGCCAAGGGTTGTACAGGCCTAAGCAGAGTGGATGGCTCGGATAAGTCGCCACGACGTTGGTGATAGATGGCGTATCAAAGTTTTTTAACTCTTCGATCATTTCCTGCGGGGTCATGTCGGGCTCCTTGGTCGTAAGAGACGTGACAAACGGGCGTGTGAAAGCGTCGCTTGTAATTTGTTCTATATCGGGCAGGACGTCAATTTAATAGCGGCTCGCAGCAAGTGTTTCTAATGGTGAGTCAGTCGATCACATGAACTCGACACAGATCTATCCCACTGCTATATTCGGACGAGGTTGGGGCTGGACTGTAATAGTGGCTAAGCCGGTTTTTCATCACGGTAAAACGCAACGGAAGAGGCGATTTTATGACGGGTAAAGTGCGTGTGGCCGTGCTTTTTGGTGGCCGTTCAGCAGAGCACGAAGTGTCGGTGATTTCGGCGCGCTCGATGCTGGCTGCAATGGACAGGGAACGGTATGAGCCCATCATGGTGGGCATTGCAAAGGACGGGCGCTGGTGGCTAGCGGAAGAGGGAGAGTCGTTACAGAAGTGCGATCAGGTATTGGGGGATGGTGCTCTGTCTGTGCATATAGACTATTTGGGATCGCGTGAGATCGTGGCGAAGGATCTGAAGCGGTGGGGTGTGGACGTAGTCTTTCCTCTTTTGCATGGACCTTACGGAGAAGATGGTGCCATGCAGGGACTTCTAGAGTTGGCCGATGTGCCCTATGTCGGAGCCGGCGTAGTTGGTTCGGCCGTGGGCATGGATAAAGAGATGATGAAGCGGGCGTTTGCTGCCGAAGGCTTGCCGCAGTTGGACTATGCGGTAATCCGCTGCAGTCGCTGGCGCCGCGACTGCGAAGATGTCCTAGATGGATTATGTGCTCGTTTTTCATGGCCCGTCTTTGTCAAACCGGCCAGTCTTGGATCAAGCGTAGGCGTTTCTCGAGCGGAGAATCGTTCACAGTTGCAAGAGAGCATTGCAAATGCTGCACAGTACGACTACAAGGTGGTCATAGAGGAAGCAGCCGTTAACTGTCGCGAGGTAGAAGTTGCCATCTTGGGCAACGAGGAGGTGGAGGCATCGACCGTCGGCGAAATCGAGGTGGAAAATGCGTTCTATGATTACGGTGCTAAATACGTAGATGATAGTTCATCTCTGCACATACCTGCCCGTATTGAATCGGATCTGGCCGAACGAGTTCGGGAAATGGGTATGCGCGCTTTTCGCGCAGTTGAGGCCTGCGGGCTTTCGCGCGTTGATTTCTTTGTCAGGAAAAACGACGGGCAGACGTATATCAACGAGATCAATACGATGCCAGGTTTTACACCGGTCAGTATGTATCCTAAACTCTGGGAGGCCAGCGGATTGGCATATGGTGTGCTTATAGATCGACTCATAGAATTGGCGCTAGAGCGACACGAAGACAAAAAGAGCATAAAGACATCGCGATAATCGCTTCAGCCCGAGGAGAATACTATGGAAAAGCGCTTTTGGAACAAGGGAACAGTGAGTAATGCCATATCCTTTATGCTTCTCGGACTTGGGCTTGCGGGAAAGAGTCAAGGTTGGGGCGGATACGAATGGCTGCTGGCTGCTGGGCTCTTTGGCTTTGCAGGCGGATTGACCAATTGGTTGGCGGTGAAGATGCTCTTTGACAGAGTGCCCGTGCTATACGGTTCTGGCGTTATTCCCAACCGCTTTAGAGAGATTCGCCAGACGATTAAAAACGCCATAATGCGCTACTTTTTTGACGAGGACCATCTGGGACGTTTCTTTGATGCGCGTCTGGGAGAAATAGCTGGTCGTGAAGACATGAGCGAGCAGATCGGCACGCTGCTTGCCTCGGATAAAGTTGATTCCATAATTGATGCAGAGCTAGAAAAGCTGATGAACTCTCCTCAGGGTGTGATGATCAAGATGGTTGGTGCTAAGACGGTCAAGCCGCTAGTCGCGCAGTTTGTTGTGGGGGTTGGTCAGCAGGTCGCTCCTTTGTTGGCCGCTGAGATGGTGGCTCCTGCGCTCGATGTGAGTTCGTTGCGTCAGCAGGTAGACGAACTGTTAACGGCTAAGTTAGAAGAGCTGACGCCGGAACGCGTAAAAGAAATGATGGAGGAGGTCATACGCGAACATTTGGGTTGGTTGGTCGTCTGGGGTAACGTTTTCGGTGCTCTAATCGGTCTGGCAGCTAGAGCGCTTGGCTACTAGTGGGGAACATGCGATGAATCTCTTTGATCTGAGTGGGAAAGTAGCCGTAGTCATAGGGGCTACGGGGGTACTAGGCGGCGCTATTGCTCGGGGTTTGGCCGGCCACGGCGCAGAAGTGGCTGTTTTGGGTCGCAGTGAAGATCGCGGTCGACAACGAGTGCAAGAAATTGAAGGGGCAGGCGGTCGGGGCATCTTTTTCTCGGTTGATGCGACAGATCCAGATGCGCTCCAAGGGGCGCACAAGCGCATAGGCCAAGAACTTGGTGCGGTGGATGTGCTAGTCAATGCGGCTGGTGGAAATCAGGATCAGGTAACCGTAACAAAAGAACGGAAGGTCGAACAGATTCTTCCAGACGAATGGCGCAATTGTTTTGATCTCAATTTGGTCGGAGGTGCTTTGTTGCCGTGCCAGGAATTTGGTCCAACTATGGTTGAGCGTGGACGCGGTAGCATTGTAAATATTGCCTCTATTGCCGCGCACGTTCCCCTGTCTCGCGTAGTGGCCTATTCATCTGCTAAGGCTGCACTCGTCAGTCTGACCCAGTTTCTGGCACGTGAATGGGCAACTCAGGGCGTGCGTGTTAACTCTATTACACCGGGTTTTTTTCCGGCCGAACAAAATCGCCGGTTGCTCTACGAAGAGGACGGTACCCCGACGCCGCGCGCACAGCAGATCCTCTCCCATACGCCGATGGAACGCTTTGGAGCACCTGAAGAGTTAGTTGGTGCTACGGTCTTTCTCGCTTCGGATACCGCTAGCGGGTTTGTGACCGGCACAGACATGCGCGTGGACGGCGGTTTTCTCTCTACAACGATTTAGCTAGTTGTGCTTATTTGAAGAGTAGCTTGACGTAAAATAGCGGGTTAATAAGGTGTTTGCGCGGTACGGCGTTGGCCATCATGCCGCATATGAGGTCGCTCACATAGGTGCTGCGCGCCGCTTTGCGCACCAAAAAGTTGGTCATGCTGCGACTGCGCACGAGCTGGTGTAACTGCGTGCTGAGGCGCAGTTCACTGCCGAGTGTTTGCCACATTCTGTCTTCATATCGCCGCAAAAAATCGGCGCTATAATCTCCTGCACGACTCGCAGAGACTGCGGTTTCTATCGCCGTGCTGGCCGAGCATAGCGCGTTGCCAATTCCCTCTCCTGTAAAGGGATCTATTAAGCTGGCGGCATCTCCCAATAGAAGAAAACCATTCCCGTGTATTTTTCGACGCTTTGAAGAGACGGGCAGGTTCCAGCCGACGGGTTTTTCTAAGGGTCGCGCTTGGGCAAAGCGCTCTTTAAAAGCCGGACTTTCAATAGCTTTAGTCAGCATCTCCTTGAGGTTGATTGCCTTATTTTTTATATCGCTGTGTCCCATACCAATGCCAATGTTGGCCCGGTTGTCATCCGTTGGGAAAATCCAGAAATAGCCTGGACGAACTTCGTCGATAAAGTGCAGTTCAATCTGGTCCGTAAGGCCTGCAACATTTTGCCAATACTGGCGTAGGGCTACCATCCAGTGGGCAATTTCGTGCTTGTACAAGCCCGCTTTTTTGGCAATGATCGAACTATAGCCATCACAGCCCAATACCAACGGAGCGGTGAATGCCTTCGCGCTACCCGTATGATCTGTCCCACGTATGCCGGAAACATACTCGCCTTCCCACAGGACGTCTTCAACGGTGAACCCCTCTAAACAATCACAGTGACTCGCTTTGGCCTTTTGAAAGAGGAAATTGTCAAAGATTTCCCGGCGAATGACAAAACCTTCCATGGGCAGCGTGCGTCCCGTTATCATATCGTTTAGGGGGTAGCGATCGAGGGGAATACTGGCTTCGGTGTGATCGGGACTAGCAAATACGATATGTCCTACGGGTGCACCGGGGAGTGCGCGAATTTCTTCCAACAGGCCTAAGTCGCTGAGCATGGCCACGCTTTTGCCCGAAACCGCGTCCCCACAAATTTTGTCGCGTGGAAATGTCGACTTGTCTACAATAAGCGCGCGCAAATTGTGTCGCTCTGCATAAAGTGCAGCCGCCGCGCCAGCAGGTCCTCCGCCCACGATTAGTATGTCGTAATCGGTCAAATGTGCGTTCCATAAATGCGAGTTAAAAGCGGGGGAGACGCGGTATAATCTCCTGCCTTGCCAAAGAAATCATCTTCCTTACATTTATTATTTTATACGAAAAAAGTGCTAAAAAGCAAAATTATTCAACTATTAAGCTTTTATTATCAAGGGGTTATGTTGATATGAGTTCTGATTCTCAGGAAGTGTCCGGTGTTGAGGAACGCACGTTTCAAACAGAAGTTCAGCAGCTACTGCATTTACTCATCCACTCGCTGTATACGGACAAAGATGTCTTTCTACGCGAGCTTGTTTCGAATGCGTCAGATGCGTTGGACAAGGTGCATCATCGTTCGCTGACGGACAAAAATATTGTCGATGCAGACGCCGAACTGGAAATCGGTATCGATGTATCCAGCGACAATAAAACCATCACGCTGCGCGATACGGGCATTGGTATGACGCGCGAAGAGGTCAACCAGAATATTGGCACCATCGCCCGTTCTGGATCGGCCGAATTTGTTAAAAAGTTGAGCGAAGGAGATGCAGAAGATAAGGAGGAGCAGCTTAAACTAATCGGTCAGTTTGGCGTTGGATTCTACTCGGTATTTATGGTAGCTGATCGGGTGGTGGTGACGACCCGATCAGCAGATCCGGAAGCCGAAGCCGTGCTGTGGGAATCGACCGGAGACGGGGCTTATACACTAGCTAAGGCGGAAAAGGAGAACCGCGGCACGGAAATAAAGATTTACGTGCGCAGTGACTGCGAAGAATTTCTCGACGCGCATCGGTTAGAGGGAATTATTCGCAAGCACTCCGATTTTGTATCTTACCCGATTAAAGTTGCAGGAAAACAAGCCAATAATACGTCGGCTCTATGGACGCGTCCGCGCAATGAGATTACCGACGAGCAGTACGACGAATTCTTTACGCACCTCACTGGCGATCAAGACGAGCCGCTGGCCCGCGAACACATTGCCGTAGACGTGCCGATTCAGTTTTACTCGGTCCTCTATATTCCCAAGAGTTCGCCGAACCAGTTTCTCTTTAGTCCAGAGCCTAAGATCTCGCTCAATTTGCACGTCAAGCGTGTTTTTATTCAAGACGACTGCGAAGAACTGCTGCCTTTGCACCTGCGATTTGTGCGCGGCGTGGTCGATTGCGATGATCTACCGCTCAACGTCTCGCGCGAAGTACTGCAGCGAAATCCAGTTATAGCGAAGATTCGCTCCACGCTCGTACGGCGCGTGCTCGGTATGCTCGATAACATGGCTAAGAAAGACGAAGCAAAGTATATGACCTTCTGGCGTGCCTATGGAACAGTGCTTAAAGAGGGCATTGCTATGGACTACGAAAACAAGGATCAAATCGCGGGTTTGCTGCGTTACCGCACTTCACTTGAAGAGGGAGATGATGCGTTTGTCTCTCTGCAGACGTATGTAGATAGAATGGGGAGCGAACAGGACAAAATATACTACCTGACAGGTGAGAACTATCAGTCGATTGCGCAGAGTCCGCTGCTAGAAGCCTTCCGAAAGAAAGGACTGGAGGTGCTCTATCTCGATGAGCCAGTCGACGAATGGGTAGTCAATTCACTGCAGAGCTTCTCCGAAAAAGAGCTGCAGGCAGTCGATGCTGCCGATATTGACCTGAGCGATGAAGAAGTGCAGTTAGAGGGCGTAGGAGACGAGGACAAAGCCGACCGCATTGAGCTGATTGACTTTCTTAAAAAGCAGCTTGAAGAGCGCGTTTCTGACGTGGTTGAGTCGAAGCGCTTGAGCGATAGCCCGTGTGTCTTGGTGACCGCTCAGGGGGGTGTGAGCAACAATATGGAGCGCCTGATGAAGATGGCAGATCGTCAGTATGAGGGGGCGAAGCGCGTGTTAGAAATCAATCCGAATCACGCTATTGTTAAGAATATGGCCGCTCTCCTAAAGAAGGATCGCGAAGCGGACGTATTGGGCGACTGGGCCCATCTGTTGGTTGACTATGTGCTGCTGGGTGAGGGTAAAGTTGAAGATCCTCAGCGCGTAACGCGCACGCTTCAGGGGATTATGGAAATTGCTTCTAACCGCCACGCAGAGGGAGTATAATGTGGCCAGCGTAGCGAAAATGGCACAGGCTGCTCGTGCTGCATCGCATCAACTAGCCGTTGCACCTGGTGCAAGCCGAGATGCGGCGTTAGAGGCGATTGCCTCTGCTCTAGAGGAGCAACGTGATAGGGTGCTCGAGGCCAACGAACTCGACGTCGAAGAGGCTCGGAAGATGGTTGAGCGCGGTGAGTTGGATCAGCCGTTGCTCAAGCGCCTCGATTTGAACGGTAGTAAATATGATGCGACGGTGGCAATGGTGCGTAGTATTGTTGCCCAGCCGGAACCTCTTGGACAGACGCAGGTGGCCACGGAACTAGATGAGGGTTTGGTGCTTTATCGTGTGAGCGTTCCTATCGGTGTGCTCGGCGTGATCTTTGAGTCGCGGCCCGATGCGCTAGTGCAAATTGCTTGCCTGTGTCTGAAATCGGGGAATGCGGCCCTGTTGAAGGGGGGGCGAGAAGCTGCTCGGACTAACGCAGCGCTCGCCGAAGTGATGATAGGGGCTACGAGTGGTCTTATGGACATGCCCGAATGCTGGATGGCTCTGCTGGAAAGGCGTGAAGAAGTTCGTGCGTTGCTCGATGAACACGAACAAATCGATCTGATTATACCACGCGGTGGCAATGAGTTCGTTCAGTACATTATGAACAACACAAATATACCTGTGATGGGACATGCCGATGGCATTTGTCACGTATATGTGGACAGCGCCGCGGACTTGGATCGGGCCGTGGACATCGTCGTTGATTCAAAGACGCAGTACGTATCGGTTTGTAATGCAGCTGAGACGCTGCTGGTTCACGGCGACGTTGCAGAAAGTGCTCTACCTCGTATGGCTGAAGCCCTGCAGGAAAAAGGGGTTGAATTGCGTTTGGACGAGCGTGCATATAGTGTATTATCAGACGCTTTCTCCGTTAAACGTGCTAGTGAAGAGGACTGGGAAACGGAGTATCTTGACTACGTTTTGTCGGTGCGCGTTGTAGATAGTCTGGCAGTAGCTGTTGCGCATATCAACCGTTATGGTAGCCACCATACCGACAGTATCGTCACTGAGGATGGCGACTCCGCCAGATCTTTCTTGAGTCAGGTTGACTCTGCTTCTGTTGTTCACAATGCATCGACGCGCTTTGCTGATGGTTTTCGCTATGGTCTGGGAGCGGAAGTCGGCATTAGTACTAATCGCTTGCACAGTCGCGGGCCAGTTGGTTTAGAGGGTTTGACCATTTATAAATATGTCCTCCAAGGAAACGGACATACGGTTGCGTCTTACGAGGGTGATGCGCCACGGTCGTTTACGCACGAGAAACTCGATACGCACTGGAAATAGAGAGGTACGCCACGCCAATACGGTGAGTGAAGTAAAATCACATACGCCAATACAGCACCATATATTTATTTGTGCGATGCCTACAAAGGCCGAGTGTCACAGCGGAACGCTGGGATTGTCGGAGCGTTTGCGAGGCGAATCCTGCCGTGGTGATCTGTCCAGAAAATTTTGGTATCACTCAATGACGGTCGAAAAGCTGGAGCGAATTATTACCGAAAATTTAATCGGTGGTAAGGTCGTTAAATAATACTTCATAGAAAGCTCGTTTAAGAGCATCGATGTGCAACAGATCCCGCTCGATTATCTGCTGTGGTCTATTGACACAGGACGTATTGCTGATTAGTAATTTGATTTTCGTTTTACTCATTTATTTAAAAAGGAGCTTCCGTTCTGAGTGCGGAAAAGAAACAGGCTAACAGCCAACAGCTAGATGATCTAGAAATCAAAGACGCCGGCCTTATATTTGCTCGCGTGTGGTCGAATATAGAAGCAGAATTTGGTCTTGAAAGGCTGTGTTTTCCCGGCGAGATTATTTGGCTTGGAGGTGCTCCTGGTTCAGGTAAAGGGACCAATACGCCCTTCATAATGGAGGCGCGTGGGCTCATGGTAGATCCCGTGGTCATCAGCGATTTGCTTAATAGTCCGAGGGCTCAACAAATAAAGGCAGCCGGCAACCTCGTTGGCGACGAAGAGGTTGTAGAGCTATTGATGCGCAAGTTGTTAGAGCCTCAATACGAGCGAGGCGTTATTGTCGATGGTTTTCCGCGTACTACGGTGCAAACGGAATGTCTGAAACTGTTTTACGACAAAATGGCCGCGCTGCGCGAACAGATGCGCGCTAGTCATCGAGAATTTCCCAGGCCACTTTTTCGCACAGTCTTACTCTTTGTCGACGAAGATGTGAGCATCAGACGACAGCTCGAAAGGGGAAAAAAAGCGGCTGCAAACAATCGCAAGGTCGAAGAGGTGGGTGTCGGTTCACTAGAAGATATTCGCCCGACTGATTTAGATCCTGAGTTGGCCCGCAATCGCTATCGTCTGTTCAAAGATACGACGTATGATGCCCTGCGTTCGCTGCGGCAGATTTTCCACTTTCACTTTATTGACGCGGCCAAATCACTAGAAGAAGTGCAGGCCGAAATCGATAAAGAGTTTTCTTATCAGTCCTCACTTGAACTGTCGGGCGAGACATACGACCGAATCCGCACGATAGAGACAGCTGGCGACATCGTTCTCTATGCGCGTCAGGAGTTGGTCAAACGGCTCGAGACTTATAACGAAGACCATCCGGGGCTATTTCAGCGCGTAATTGACCTTATAAACGAGCGCTTTATGCCGATTATTGAGCGCTACGCGATAACCGGGATGACGCTGATCAACTCAGAAGATAGCCTATTTGAAGATCCGCTGGCGCTGACTATACTCATCGATATTTTTTCCGAGCGCGGCTATCAGGCTTTGGTTGACGTGAACAAAGTCGACGTGCCGGAACGCATCGATCCCGATACCCATGCAATTATCTGTGCGCAAAAGCTGGTTTATCGCTTCCAAATCCGCTTTGCTGCCTCGGCTATACGGCACGGAAACGACTAATACCGCTTTTTCATTCCGCCTGCCTTACTGTCGCTTGATCTGGCCCCAACTGCCCGGCTAAACGAGGGTAGATGGCGGTTTTCTCCGTCCAAAATCTGCAGAGGGCGTGCTGGCAAAACAGCGCGAAATAAACGGCCATTCCTCAGTTATGAAATAAGCGTAGGTGCCTTCTGGGAGGTCCGGTGTAACGACTTGACCGCCGTTAAACGGGTGTCTAGGTCGCCTGTGCCTACAACGTATTAATAGTCGTTGACAAACGTTCTATCGTACGCACCGCCGGGTTGGTTTTCACCCGTGGGACGGTCTCCCGATTTTATGCGATAGCTCGAACGCATCTGATGCACTGAACCACCTTAATCCCAGCCATACAGGGCGTAGATGGGAAGGCCTTCACTGGCCCAGCCAATGAGCAGGGAGTACTTTTTGTATTGAAGACCGGCTCCACTCAGCAGGAGAGAAGGCGTGGCATGGTGGTGATAGGCACCCGTCGGTTAGACGTGTGTGTGGCTTTCGTCTAATCCTAGCGCAAAGGCGCTAGGCAGCGCCTCGTACTGCCAACTGCTCGCGCGATCGCCGTGAAAAAATTCTGCGGTGCCCGGATCTAGGGGCACGCCGTTGATGCATACGACAAACAGACTCGCCGGCGTAAACTGACCGCTGAATTCTGGCTGGACTAATACAGTATAACGATAGCTTTGTGCGCTTATTGCGTTGGGGTTGCTCGCATTGGTAAAAGACCCCGTATTGTGTTCGGGAATGCCGTTCGATTCAATAATGCGCCAATCTTCTTCTATGCGAATCTGGACCTAGCTAGGCAGGAAGCGACCGTCGCAGGAACGAGCGTAAACGTTCCATCTGACTGGACGACTTCGTGGTAGCGGAGTATGGGCCCCCCATCGCTTCTTGGTGGTCGCGGGTCGCCCGGTCGTGGACCTCCGGGCTGTGCTTGCGTTTCCTGTGCGAGAGAAAATAGGCATATGATGCATATTAAAGAGAGCTCCGCGAAGTTTTGCATGTAGTTACACCTTTCCTTTTGATGCAAAGAATTTAGTTATTGACACCTGATAGACGGGACATTTGTTGAGTACATTTCCATTTTATTCGGGCAGCGTCGTGGCGATCACGCGTTAGGAGCTGTGCGTATTGAACATTGATCAAATGACGGGCTCAGCGTATTCTAAAATGCAGTTGCGAACTCTCTTGCAAGGATGGTTAGCGTGATCCGGAATGCATTTTACATTGAAGGATATGCCGGTCAGATCAGCTACGTTGCAGGTCAGGAACTCACTTTGCACGTGTCTTCTACGGCATCGCAGTTTCGCCTGCGCTGCGAACGCGTTGGAAAAACGCGCGTCGAAGTGCTCTGCGTCCAAGACATTTCGTGTCAGCATCATCCCGTGCCGGATAACGCTTCTTCGCATGGTTGCGGTTGGCCGTCAGCTTTTAGCGTGACCATCCCCGAGGAATGGTCGAGTGGATACTACGAGTTTACCATGGAGATCGCTGACGATGGAGGGACGTATGAGCAACGCTGTGTCCGCTCCGCGCAGGCGACGGGCTATTTTGTACTGCGATCAAGCGCTGTCCGATCTCGGGCAAAAATGCTCCTAGGATTGTCGACCAATACGTATGCCGCCTACAACAACTGGGGCGGTTTCAGTCTCTATGCTTATCACGGTCGCGGTGGCGTTCAGGGTAATCGTGTCTCGTTCCAACGCCCTGATCGCGGGCTATTTTCCCGCTGGGAGGCGCCCTTTGTGCAGTGGATAGAAGAGAATGGCTATGCGCTAGATTATTGCAGTAATCTTGATCTTGAGCACCATCCTAATCTATTAGATCAGTATCCGCTGCTGCTTAGCGTTGGTCACGACGAATATTGGTCAGCGCCGATGCGCGATCGCGTCGATGCCTTTATCGGTCGCGGAGGAAACTGCGCTTTTTTCAGCGGCAACAGCGTGTGTTGGCAGGTTCGCAGCGAAGAAGATGGAGAGGCACTGACCTGTTGGAAACAGCGCTTTAATCAGGATCCCGCTTTTCGCGGCGATCACAGCGTGCTGTCGACGCTGTGGAGTCACCACCTAGTTAAGCGCCCGGAAAATGAGCTGACGGGTGTAGGCTTCTTACACGGCGGGTACCATCTGAGCCACGGTCAGTTGATGGACGGAAGCGGTGCATATACTGTGCATCGTCCCGACGAATGGGTATTTGCTCACACGGGATTAACCGAGGGGGATGAATTTGGAGGCGCAGACACCATTGTCGGCTACGAGTGCGACGGCTGTGAATTCACTATAGTAAAGGGAAAACCGCAGCCCACGGGGTGCGACGGAACGCCTGAGGGCTTCACTATTCTCGGCACGGCGCCGGCCCAGTGGCATCCGGACGATTCGGAGTGGTACGATGCTTGGCAGCCGGGTCATCGAGGCCACGCGGTTATGGGCTACTATCAGCGAGGTGGAACCGTGTTTACGGCTGGGACCACCGACTGGTCACACGGCTTGGCTGGAGGGGATTCTGCCGTTGAGCAGATTACGCGCAACGTGATCGACAAGCTAATTACTTAAGACACTAAGTTTCCAACGCAATTCCCACGCAAAATGGTTGATTTCGGCTGGGATACATTGTGCTTCAGGAGGGCTCCTCCACGGTAAAACTGCCATGAATGTCGAGCAGTTTGCCAGCTAGTTCCAACGCGCGCTCCAGAATCTTACTGTATAAAGCCGGAATAGACGAAATCAGCGTGCGCAGGTTGAGTATGTCGAAAACAAGTATAGTCGAATCGAGTTAAGCCGTGACGGTGAACCAGTGGGGGCGACGCGTTAGGGCATTGATGGCTCCATTACTCTGTCCTGGATCTGTTTTGTAGGTAGTCTCATGGAGACGTGGTTGCCCGCTTAGCATAGCTGCAAAAAAGTGGAGTACTTCTCTCTTCCAAAAGACTGAACTGCCGGATTCGTATGTTTTCCTCTTGCCTAAGGAGAGTACAACCTGAGCTTACTCTGTCGTTAGGTGTGAGAAGAACTCAATTTTCTGGATGACTTTTTCATGATGATATGAGAGAGACCCGTCGGATACAAATAGCGCGAATGGGGAAGAGTTAAACAGTGCGATTTGGTAGGATGAGACGACTGATTGCACTGTGTGTGCGTAGGCCGTTTACAGCGTGTGTAAAATGGTCGGGGTGCTCGGATTCGAACCGAGGACCCCCTGCTCCCAAAGCAGGTGCGCTAGCCGGACTGCGCCACACCCCGACGACGCTTTTGAAAATAGAACAAGACGCAGATAAAATCAATGCGTGTGGCATGTTTGGTTAACGTGGTGACACGGTCTATTTCGCCGAATACGACAACGGTGTTTCAGTCCTTTAGGAGCTTTCCTATGTCCAGTATGCAAGAAGGGTTAGAAATCTATAATCTACTGGGTTATCTAGTTATACCCAATGCGCTCGAACTTGCTCAAGTAGACGAGATCAATGCGGCCATCGACAGCGATCTCGTGCAGCCTAGTCCGTTTTGGACCGAGCGGGAAGAGGGACAGGTCGCACTCAATGTGCACATGCTGCTATCGTGCGAAGCCATGGCAGTTAGGATGCGTCCTCCGACTCTGATGCCGCCGTTGGAAGGTATATTGAGAGGAGGTATTTGTGTCGAGGAGCACTCTGCGCGCATTCGCAAACCGTTTGATAGAGAGTCCTACTGCAACTGGCATCGTGATGGAGGGGGATGGCCTGGTATGCCGGCCATCCCACCTTACCATACGCACTATGTGCCAGTGGCCTTTCACCTGACTAATGTCGACGATAGGAAGCATACCTTTAGCGTGCTACCCGGTTCGGGGCAGATTGAAGATCTGCCGTCTCTGGCGAACTACGATTTAAACAATGCGCACCATATTGAGGGCGCTAAGGTAACGGCCATTATCTTTAACGGGGGCAACGTGCGAAAGACGGATCGCGAGCGGAGAACTATTCACATATACTGCGGGCGGTCAAGCGCTCCGCCGATTAGCAATTATACTATTTCTCCGCGCAGGCTGTGAGAGGGAAAAGACGCGGCGACGCAGTGCTACTATGTTCGTCTAAACGCACTCACGCGCCTTCTGCAGGATCATTTTTAATTCTAAAAAAGAAGACGGTGTGTAGCGCGCTACGTGGATGACCTGTGCTGGTTGAGTTCGTCGCGCAGTTTCCGCGCGGCCGTGCCCGCTGCCGCTGCAAAATTATCGTCTGAAGAGGCGAAAATAATTCCGCGTGAAGAGTTGATAAGAATTCCTGCTCCTTCTTTGTCCTGTCCGTTGGATACAGCTTCTTTAGCGCTGCCGCCTTGCGCACCAACTCCGGGAATAAGCAGCGGCATATTGGGAACCAGGGCGCGCACACGTGCAAAATAGTCGGGCTGTGTTGCACCAATCACTAAACCGCAGTTGTCGTGCTCGGTCCACTGCTGAACGCGGGCAATCACTTCTTCGTAAAGCGGGCGCATCTCGAGCTTTTTCTTCTCGAAATCATCAGCACCTTTATTCGACGTTAAGCAGACGATAAAAGTGGCCTTATCCCGGTAAGAGAGAAATGGAGCTACGCAGTCCTTGCCCATATAGGGCGTGACGGTGAGGCCGTCAGCTCCGAGACCGTCGAAAAACATCTGTGCGTATTGCTGAGCCGTGTTGCCTATATCGCCGACCTTGGCGTCGACGAGGACAGGAATATGCAAGGGGATGTGTTCGATGGTCGCGCGCAGCGTTTCCCAGCCTGCAGCACCGAGGGCGCCATAAAAAGCGTAGTTGGGCTTGTAGCAACAAACCAGATCTGCGGTAGCATCAATAACTTGCTTGTTAAAGTAGAGTACTGGGTTGTCTTTGGAACGTGTGCAGTCAGGTAGTTTACTCAGTTCTGAATCAAGGCCGATACACAGCAGCGAATTATTCTGCTGCGTTGACTGGAGCAGCTTGCTCTGAAAGCTCAACGGTATTTTCCTCCGAAAACGAATCGCGATGAGTTGCGTCGATATAAAGTGAATCAATGAAAGTGCTGTCTATAACGATGGGTTGAGGTCCCAGAAGGATGTGCACGCGGCACTCGCGTAAAAAATCTCCGTCTATATCGGCCATCATAACCAGCGTAGCGTCAAAGTTCTCAAGCACGATATCGCTTTTGTATGAACCCGTAATATCAGCTGCCTTGACAACGAAAGGATTAGCATTTTCGCCGCCTATGCGATCGGAGTGCATGGCCTTATCGCGGCTTTTGCCGTAGCCAACCAGCCCGTATTTGGCCACGTAGTCAGAGTCGGAGGAAGCTGCGCTATAAATGATGCGTTTATCCCGGTCGACTATGCGCGGGGACATGCTGGGTTGAAGGTCGAGGCCGCGCGCATCAACGATCAGTCCCGTATAAGGTTTGGGCGGGACATATACAGCTGGCGGTGCGTCGGGTGGCGCTTTTGCCAATACGTCACCCGACAGCGAATCACTGGGGACCGGTGCGTACAGAACTGGGTCTGGAAGCGCATAGATAACCGACATATTAGGAGGCGGAGCCGTTGGTAGAATTGCAGAGGAAAACGCACCGCGCAGAGGCAGCTCTAAGGCGAGGCGATACGCCCCATTCGCACTTTTACTTTGCGAGCCGGTGCGGACGTGTGCGCTGCGTATGAGGCCCTGGACGCGTGTGCTGATGGAGTCATTTTCCACCATAAAATTTTGCACGCGTGTTTCCGAGTCTACTTGGACTTGCCCCACCATTTCAAGCAGGTTTCGAAAGGCTACTACCTTGGCGCCGCGAAATCCCATCAGGCGCTTCTGCACGGGATTGCTAATGTGCTCGGGGGCTGCGGCGCTCCCATAGACGATGAGTACTTGCTCGCTCCAGTCGACGAATCCCTCTATGTATTCGCCGCCTGCCGTTTGTAATCCGAGCGGCTCTTCGACGTTTGCGGCGAATAGTGTACTCTGTAGAGCTAGGGCGAGAATGAGTGATATGCATTTCATATAGATGATAATACGCGCCACTGGGGGGATAGAAAAGAGAAAAAGAGCCGACGCTCAAAGCGTCGGCCCCGCGTGTAGTTGGAGTGGGTCTATAAGCCGAGTTCTGTCTACGCGCTTTGTTCGGCGCGCCGTGCGAGCATTTATCTGGGACGAAAGTTACCCATCGCCTCGTTGCAGCCTACCCGGGAATGATCGTGAGGCGGACCACCTCTCTTCCCCTATTTGGCCTTGCTCCGGATGAGGTTTGCCGTGCCGTCAATGTCGCCATTGACGCGGTGAGCTCTTACCTCGCCATTTCACCCTTACCCACGCGAGCGCGGGCGGTATCTTTCTGTTGCACTTTCTGTGGGGTCACCCCCCCTGGGCGTTACCCAGCATCCTGTCCTGTGGAGCTCGGACTTTCCTCACGTCTAATGCGTATGATTAGATCGCGCGTTCGCCTGACCCACTCCAAATGCGTGCGGTTTATTCAGAATCGTCGTCCCACACCATGATGGCGCCACAGTTCTCGCAGTTGATAACGCGCTCGCAGCGACGTACTTCGCTGCGTTGCTGGGGCGGGAGCTGTCGAAAACACGTGCCGCAGGATCCCTTGCGCACGGCAGATACGCGTTTGGAACGCGGTCCGCGGCGGCGTTCGTAAATGGTCAAGAGACGCTTCTCAATTGTCTGTGCAACTTCAGTGCGCCGGGCCTCCACGCCATCGACTAATTCCTGCATGGAATTGAGCTGTTTTTGCAATTCGTCGATCCGCTCCTGCTGCGCTTGCTGAATTTCATCGAATGCACTCTTCTCGCTTTCAATACTCTCTTCTATGTTTTGAATAAACTCGAGAGAGGTTAACAGGAGACCCTCGTGCTCAGCTAATACGCTCTTGCAGGCTTCAATTTCCATTTGGAGTGCATCGTATTCCTTGTTGTTAGTCACAACGGCAAAGCGCTCTTCGTGCTCTTTCAAATTGGCTTTAGCACTCTCTATATCAAGCTCGCTCTGGCGCTGCTTTTTTTCCCACTCGGCTTTTTCAGCTTCCATCTCTTGCATTGCCTGACCGGCTGCATCGATTTCAGCTTGGCGCTCGTTTATTTCGGCGGGATACTTGTCTTTGGATTCTTCGAGAGACTCCAGTTCTTTATCCACTTCTTGGAGCTTCAGAAGCTGCAGTAAAACTTCTCTCATGGGTGACTCCTCGTCTCCTCTCCATGCCGCATACTTCCCGGAATGGATTAATGGCCGGGAAAGAAAAAGTGCACCTGAGCGGTGCACTGGAAAACCGTATGCGTTATGCGTTTATGACGATTGCCAATCGCAAGCTGTGTGCCTGCTTTATGCCGAAGCGACGGATTACTTGACAACAGATCGAGTTCATACGAGCCCGCAGTAGATTGCATACGCCTCGGTGCGTAAGTGTATGCAGATAATAACGGTTCAAAATGGTTTGTGGTCAAGATTGTCACAGTAGAGCTCGCGCTGCATCGGCTACGTGTTCAGGCGTGATGCCGTATTTCGCTAAAAGGTCTTCATTGGCAGCAGACTCACCAAACGTGTCGCGTATACCCACGCGGCGCATTGGCGTGGGTTGAAGTTCGCCGAGCGCTTCGGCAACGGCTCCACCCAAGCCACCTATGATTGTGTGATCCTCGGCGGTGACGACGCGCCCTGTGCGTGCGGCTGCCTCTGCGATGCCCTCAGCGTCTAGCGGCTTAATCGTGGGGACATGCACCACGTGTGCGGAGATGCCGTTTGCCGCGAGCAAATCAGCGGCCTGCAGACAGCGCATTGTTTGGGCCCCCGTCGAGAAGATAGTTACGTCAGATCCTTCGCGAACGACAATCGTTCGTCCGATTTCGAAGGTATAATCATCGGGAAAAGCGACGGTTTCCGGATCGCGCGTCATGCGTATGTACACAGGTCCATCACTGTCGTTTGTCGCAATCATGGCTGCCCTTACCTCCACGGCATCGGCCGGAGAGATTACCGTCATATTGGGCATAGCGCGCATGACGGAAAGGTCGGAAACCTCTTGGTGTGTCTTGCCGGTTTTGCCCGTTAGTAAGCCCGAATAGGCACCGGCAATTTTGACGGGTAGATTGGGTTGTGCAACGACGACGCGAAGCTGGTCTAGGTCTCGATTGACCAAGAAACAGGCGAAGCTACTCAGCCAGGGAATAAGGCCACAAGAGGCCATGCCGGCGGCAACGCCCATCATATTCTGCTCCGCGATACCCATCTGTAAAAAACGCGCTGGACGTTCGCGTGAGACTTTGTCTGCCTTGGTCGAGTTGGCTAGGTCACCGTCGAGCACATAGACGCGCTCATCTTGGTCGATTAGCTCGACCAGCGTATCGCCGAATGCATCTCTCTGGGCTTTGAGTGTATCGCCAAGGGTTAGTGGAAGGTGAAGAGTTTTCATACGAGTGCGGCCTCCTGAGCAGCCAGTTCTTCCTGCGCCTGTTTCAGGTCATCGTCCGTAACGGGTTTGGAATGCCAGTTGAAGTCGTCTTCCATATACGAGATGCCCTTACCCTTAGTTGTGTGGGCGATAATGATGGTCGGTCCGTCGTGCTCGGCTTTGGCACGACTACAGGCATCGATAAACTGCTTTATATCGTGTCCGTTGATTGAGATCGTGTTCCAGCCAAAGGACTGCCAGCGCGCTTCTGGATTCTCCTGCGGTGGTTTACGCGCGAGGTCACCATAGCCCGTGTCGGTAGCCCATCCGTACTGCTGTAAGCCGTTGAGATCTAGGATCGCTGTTAAGTTGTCGACTCTGTAGCGACCCGCTACTAGCGCTGCCTCCCATACTTGGCCTTCTTGTGAATCGCCGTCTCCAAGCATTACGTAGGTGTGAAACGATTCACCTTTTAAGCGAGCGGCCAAAGCCATACCCAACCCTGGAGATAGTCCTTGTCCGAGCGAACCAGAGGACATGTCTATGCCGGGTAGCATGTCCATAGCGGGGTGTCCTTGGAGACGCGAATCGATTGCGTCAAATGTCTTGAGCTCTTCAAGTGGAAAGTAGCCGCGTAGCGCCAGTACAGAATAGAGACCGATAGAGGAGTGACCCTTTGATAGGATGAAGCGATCCCGATCGGCTTTATGCGGGTCTGCTGGATCTATATTGAGCACTTCAAAATAGAGCGCGATAAGCATATCGGCAGCTGACATAGGACCACCTAGATGGCCAGCACCTGCGTGGTGAACCGACTCGACAACGTGACGGCGCAGGTTAATAGCCTGCCGCTTGAGTTCTGTCAGGCGTTCGGGGGTGAGAGACATCAGATAGGCTCCTTTTGCGCGGGGTAGACGCTATATTAGGTGACTGCCAGGCCGCAAATTGGCAATGTGAACAGGTGCAATTAAACTACGTGCTTCGATAGGTGAAGTCCAGATATTGGATGCGTTAAGATCTCCATGGAACCGGCACGCGTAGATTGTCAGCGCAGTCTTCCAGCCGCTCGAGTTCGTTCTTGCCGACTGGAACCCCGCTCTTTTGGTATTCTTTTTCACAGCGATGCTCAATGCCTCCCGGCAACGTAGTTTCGTCATATCCGGCTACGGGGATCATCTCTTTTGCGGCGCGCTTGCTGAGTTGGTCTACGCCGCTTAGAACCTGATTTGCCGGAGCAAATAGCCCTAAGTCCATGACGACAACTAGACCCCCTAAACGGGCTCTGGGCCATCGCTGCGTAACCTCCTCGGCGCGCGGATCAGCTTGGCCAACAAACGCACCCCCGAGCAGTGTCCCGATCGCCGTATACCCCATACTTTTGAAAAACGCGGCCGGTATTTGCGATTCTAACGCTTCGAACTCTTCGCCTCGTTGATAGTCGGCAAGTATGCAGGTCGCGCCGTCTAATATTACGGGCGCCTCTTCTTGACCTGGAAAGCCGAAACACAGGGGTGGGTTTCCGTAGTGCGCAGCCCGCTTGCCCTCATTGCTACCGTAATATTGTGGGTAGGATCCTTGCACTGAGTAGGCCGTGCAGCCTTCTTCCATAGCGCGTCGCACATAGTGCCCTGCTGAGCCGTAGTGGCCCATACAGCGTGCGGCCCCAACGGCAATGCCCTTTTCTTTGGCTTTTTCTATGGCTTTCTCCGTTGCCAGCATGGTTGGCGCGTAGCCTAAGCCGCCGTCTCCATCGATGAGAATAGATGTATCTGTCTCCTTGACGATGGTTATGTCTGGATTGGGGTTAACGCCTCCGTCGCGAATCGTTTTACAGTAGCCATGAAGAGTACGCGTGCCGTGCGAACGCACGCCGCGCAGGTCCGAATTGCTCAACAAGTGGGCTAACTGCCGAGCATGTTCGTCGGGCATACCGGCCGCCTGCAGACAGGAGGTGCCTAGCGCGCGCAGTTGTTCAACGGGGATGTATTTAAATTCTTTAGGTGGTCTATTCATTTCAAGCTCCTATCGGCATGAGATGTTGGAAAATGTAGCGGATAGAGCGAATAAAATCCAATTCCCCGGCACATTTTTACGGGTATCTATCTCATGACCAACTGTGACCTTATATCCAAAAATTAAAAGTATTGTATCGTGCTCTCCCATCATCGAGATTGTTCGAGCAAGGTTCAATTGACAAACTCTTTTTGTTATGTAATCTTGGCGGAGCGTGAATTGTAACTCAAAAGACCCGTTTGCCGATGGTGCGGGATGGAGTCCGAGTGTATGGAAACCGTGAAAAGCAGCAGTGACGCGATTATCGAGGTTCCGAAAGTAATTGATCAGGAGCAGGTCGACTTTTTTGTGGAGAATGGTTATGTCGCCGTTCCAGAAGTAGTCGATGCAGATGAGCTTGAGGAACTTAAATCAGATATTATTAAGCTCGCTCGAGGTGGGTATCCGTGCGACAATATAAAGCCTATATCCGACGCCGTTGACGATACTGAGGTACTGAAGTCCATTTTGTGTATTCATCAGCCCCACTTTGTAAGTCCGGTTATTGAAAAGTATGTGCGCCATCCCAAAATCTGCGGTATCTTAAGTCAGATCACAGCGGCTCACCTGCCTTGGTGGGATGGTAGCGTCAAGTGCATGCAGTCGATGTACTTCGTCAAACCACCCAAGTTTCAAGGACAGGCTTGGCATCAAGATGAGATCTATATTCCGACGCGTGACCGCTCTTTGATTGGCGCATGGATCGCCGTTGATGATGCGACGCAAGAGAATGGGTGTCTGTGGATTATTCCCGGCTCGCACAAGACAGGATATTTGTATCCTCAGCGCGAACACGATAAATCGGAAGAGTTCGACTTTGCGCCTGAGAGCTATGGCTTCGATGAAAACGTGGAAGTACCTGTAGAGGTCAAAGCCGGTACCTTGGTATTCTTTAATGGATATCTTTTGCACCGCTCGCGCAAGAATCGCAGCGAAGTGTACCGTCGCGTGCTGGTCAACCACTACTGCAACGCGTGGAGTTTACTTCCGTGGAGCATAGAAGAGGGAGAACGCGTCGCCAATGCCGATCGTCGTAATGTTTTGCCCGTGTCCGGCGTCGATCCATATGCATGGAAAGGATACCAGAATCCGCCTCAGAGTGTGCACTTACGTCAGTGCAAAGCCATTCGGGATATGGAGCAGGGTAGCTGAACGGCTGTGCGTCAATCTGTGATGTGGGTTTGTGTGCTGTGTTAGAGGTAACACAGTGCGCAATAAAAAAACCGCCGGGACACCTGCACCGGCGGTTTTTACATGGTGGGCGATACTGGATTTGAACCAGTGGCCTCCGGTATGTGAGACCGGCGCTCTAACCAACTGAGCTAATCGCCCTCACTACGGCATTATGGTGGGCCCAGTAGGACTTGAACCTACGACCAACGGATTATGAGTCCGTCGCTCTAACCAACTGAGCTATAGGCCCGTAATATCTGAGAGAGAAAGTAGATGTTTTGCTGTTCTGGTCAAGAGGTTTGTGCTTCAGCATGGCGCTGTCTTTCTCTGTTAAGCTGTACCAATTCACCGCTCAGACGCAGCACCTCGTCGTCGTTGCCCGATTGTTCGGCTTGTGAAAGGGCTTGACGAGTTGTCATGATACGTCGCTGTAAAGCATTTCGTTGGAAAAACGACAAAGACTGTTTCCACTGCTCATTTACCTGCTCCTCCGAAAATCCAAACATCGCGCATTCTGAGACCAAACGTCCGAGGTGCTCCTCTTGGACGTAGTCAATTAGCAAGGATAAATCGATGGAATCTACGTTGGGAAAATGATCGTACAGTGCCTGTAGTAGCGTGCGGCATGCAGTAGATTCCAAGCTTTCGATATCCAGTTCATCTGCTGCTGCGCGTATGTATTGAGGGCAGTGAAGAAGAAGGCCAATGAATTCACGTTCGCGACGAGGCGGTTCCAGAATATGATCTTCTGTCTTCGGGGATACTGCTGACGGAGAACGGTTTGTGCGCTGCTGTCTTTGAACGACCTGGTGCATTTCTTGTCGTAGTGCGACCTCGTCCACAGAGAGACGTTGGGCGACTTCGCGCATCATGAGATCGCGTCGCACGGCATCGCGCAGGCGTGCCAGGAGTGGCTTGAGCGTTTCTATGGCCTGCGATTTACCCTGAACGCTGTTCAGATCGTGCTGCTTGCCTACTTGATCCAGATAGAAGTCGAGCGCTGACTGTCCTTTTTCCGTAAGCGCAAGCAGCGCGTCTTTTCCTTTTGTCTGCACAAAGGTGTCTGGATCGTGCTCGCTGGGGAGTGAGACGATGCGCGCATCTGTTCCGCTTCCCAGAGCGATTTCTACGCCACGCATGGCCGCATTTGATCCTGCGGCATCGCCGTCAAACAGCAGCACTATCTGGTGGGCATAACGAGCTAATGCGCGACATTGGTCTTCAGTCAGCGCTGTTCCGGAAGTGGCTACCACGTTTTCGATTCCGGCTTGAACTAGGCTGAGCAAATCCATGTAACCCTCAACAACAATGACCGTATCGTTTCGTCGTATGGCATCCCGCGTATGAGAAAGTCCGTATAAAATCTGCCCCTTGTGGTAAATGGCCGTCTCAGGAGAGTTGAGATATTTAGGTTCTTGATTGGGTTGTAGTGCGCGTGCGCCAAAACCTATGGTGCGATTAGACAGGTTGTTAATGGCGAAGGTGGCTCGATCGCGAAACCGGTCGTAATAGCCGTTGCCACTCTGTCTCTGAAGCGCCAAACCCGCGCGTTCCAACGCCTGTGGATTGAGCCCTCGTCGTCCGGCGACTTTGAGCAGGCCATCCCATTCGGCGGGGGCATAGCCCAACTCGAAGCGCTCGATGGTTTCATCGCTCAGGCGCCGATCGTGCAGATAGGTCAATGCATCCTGACCTGCTGAATCGTTGAGCAGCATGTGGTGATAGTATTTGTTGGCCAAGTCGTTAGCCCGGTATATCTCGTCCGATGCCTCGCTGTGAGCGCGAGTGTGGGCATCATGCTGAGGAAGGGAAATACTCGCACGCTGAGCTAAGAACGTAACGGCTTCAACAAAGCTGACGCGGTCTATCTCTTGAATAAACTTGAAAACATTGCCGCCGGCTCCGCAGCCGAAGCAGTGATAAATTTGCCGTTCGGGACTCACGCTAAAAGAGGGGGAATTTTCGTTGTGAAATGGGCAAAGACCGAATAGATTCCGCCCTTTCTTAATCAGTTGGACATGTTCACCGACAATATCTGCTATGTCTGTGGCATCACGAATACGTTCGAGGATGTCTTCGGGAATTAAAGGCATGCGTTATCTCACACTTTCTCTACTATGTAAGACAGGGTAAGATATTTTGCTCTGTGTATGTGGTCAAGCAACTCAACAATTGCAATTGTATTTGAGAAGTCATTAATTTACTCTTGACGATCACTCCACATGGGGTTTACATAAGGTTAAAGTTGAACCCCACGGAAGTTTTATTGGAATGGGAGAAGGCGCCTGATTGTTCTATCTTGATTGCTGAAATACACGATGAAGAGGCCCATAAATGGTGCGAATTCATTTAATTTTAGAAATCGCTTGACTCCACCTTATAATATTATAAATTTTACGTCGACTCTCTGTTTGATCATACTTGTGAATAGAGATGGTCCAGAAATTATTGACGCAAACATTTACCACTTGTTCCTCCTTTGAGGACAAGACCAGCGAGCTGTCGCGTGTTTCTGGTTTTCTCTAGAAACGAAGTGACAGTACTGACTTAAGGAGGATGTTGAACATGTCGAAGGGCAAAAAAGTGTTTTTTTCGAGCTTGATCTTCATGGGATTAAGTTCATTTCTCGTGGTTGCGAATCCAGCCGGAGCACAAGCGGTGAGCTCGGGACCAGTGGCAGGCGCGGATAATATCGCACCGGGGCCTGTGGGAGAAGTCAGTGTTGAAGCGGATTTAGGAGCGGTCAGCGTTGATGTTAGTTGGTCTGAATCAGACGACGATTACTCTCGTAGTGTTGCTGCCAGCGCAGATTTTACTTCTGGCGGAGTGTTTGTTAGCACTAACGATGTCGCTGGTTATGAAGTTTGGAGAAGCGTTGTTGGCGGAGATCCTGAGCAAATTGCTGTTGTTGGTTCTGGTGAGACGACATATACCGATGATACGGTATTAGCAGGCTTGTCTTACACCTACTTAGTCGCAGCTGTTGACGCAAGCGGAAACCCAAGCGAACCTGTTGAGTCTTTAGTCGTCAGCTTGGGGCCTCCTCCCAAAGTTGAGACTGAGGTCCCCGAAGATGTGGTCGTTAAGACCGTAGCAACGCTAACAATGGGCGGTGAGCTGACAATAGAGCCGTTTGTTGCAGAGGTGGTAGAAGTGCCTCCCCCGCCTCCGGCTGCAACCGTAGAAGAGATTGATGAATATCTTGACGACATAGAAGAAGAACAGCAAGAGGTTCTAGATGCTCTTGAGCCAGAGCAGAAAGAGGCCGCATTAGCGTTTCGTGATGCCATAGCAAATGCAGCTGATATTGACCCGCGTCGTATCATAATCAAGTCTGTCACCTCTGGTAGTATCATCGTTGACTTTGAGATTATTGACCTTGGTCAGACTGATGAGAATGCAGAAGAAGAATTCGTGTCCCCAACAGAAGCTCTTGCAGACTTATCTGCCGCTCTTGAAGAAAATCCCGAAACATTCGCTGAAGATCCCGCGTTGGCATCCGTTGCTGAAGACATAGGTGCTGTTGAAGAGATCGCGACTGCACTTTCCAGTGAAATCGACTTTGGTGTAGTTGATCCCGGTGACATTGCTACCGAAGTTTTTACATTTGCCAACAATGCTGATGACCCTGAAGCTGTGCTTAGTGTCTCATCGGCTTTAGTCGGTCCGGGCTTCACAGTTAGTGATCCTCTGAACTTGGCTGTGGGGGAATCTGGCGACGTAGAGATAAGTTTCGATGCTAGCTTAGTCGGTGATGTTAACGGTGACTATTCAGGCCTTGTGACCATATTTACCAATGATCCGAATAACCGTGTAACGGATATTGATCTTTTTGCCTCAATCGAAGATGGCTTAGAAGAGGGTATCTTAGTCGTCAGCGGTGCAGTGCCTGCCAACTTTGGCAGCGTTATTATTGGCGCGAGTCAGACCCGCGAGATCGAAATAACCAATGATGGTGACTTGACTCTATCGGGTGATGTGATGGTAGAAGGCGATGTAGCTTTTTCTGCTGATGTGGAGAGCTTCTCCCTTTCTGGAGGCGAAAATCAAGTGGTCACGGTGACGTTTACGCCGACTCTTGCTGAGTCCGCCGTAGGTGAGTTGGTCATTACCAGCGACGACGCAGATAACCCGGCGGAAATAATCGTTACCTTGTCAGGTAGCGGTGTTGAAGCCGACGCGCAGCAGATTCTCGTTGATGCGGACGGAGTGCAGATCTTCGGTGACATCGATGGAAACGGCACCGTCGACTTTGACGACTTTTTCCAATTCGCTGACAACTTTGGTTTAGCCTCGCCGGATGCGGCTGCCGACTTTGATGGAAACGGTGCAGTTGACTTTGACGATTTCTTTCTATTTGCGGATAACTTCGGCAAGTCGGGGACCTACGTCACCGCCGGCTGATGCCTGCAAAATGAGCTGATTTGTTTCCAAATAGCTCTTTTAGAAAGTGTTTTAACGGGTGGCTTGTCGCGTAAACAGCGGCGCGCCACCCGTTTTTCTGTGTTGACCCAAGACTGTCGAATTGCTTAGATTGCTGCACGCTTCCGTCATTCAAAATTCTGAACCGTACAACGGAGGTTAAGTTATGTTCCAAAGAGCTCTTGTTGTCGCCATGTTTATCTCAAGCGTGCATATGGCTGATGCACAGTTAACCGTTTATTCGGAGCCTGTTGCAGCCGTCGACAATATCCCACCTGCACCAGTGGCCGACCTACAGGCTTTGGTCGCTATGGATGCGGGGGGACGCAGTGTTGAGTTAACCTGGAGTCTGTCTTCCGACGATGCGCTTTCTTTTCAAGCTTCCGTCGGTGGCACGGTTGTGCTTTTAGGGGATGTGCGCGGCTATCGAGTCTACAGGACAGACGAAGGCGGAAATGAGCTGCTGCTTGCGACGCTGTCGTCCGGCATTTCGGAATACGTAGATTCCACCGTTGAGGATGGGCAGTCTTATATTTACTCGGTGCGATCTTTTGATCTCGACAACGAGACGGAAATAGATGCCGTTGCCGGTTCAGATGCAGATATGGCACGCATAGTTCTCGTCGGAGGTACTACGCAGGTTGTTGTGGAAATGACAATCAAGGCATCCATGCGCATTGAGAGCGAACTCGATCTCGAAGACGAGGAAGCGGTTAGCGTGTTCACTGCTCAATTTATTGAGCGAATGGCTACGCTGTTGGGTATTAGCCCAGAGCGTATCATTGTCACAGAGCTTGTTGCCGGTAGCGTGATTGTTTCTTTCGAGATCGTTGAACCCAATTCATCGAATATCGATGAATTCAGCGCTACGACGGCGCTAGAAACGCTTAAATCCGAAGTCGCTCAGGGGACAGATGCATTTAATCTGTTGGGAAAAGTTCTCTCTTTGGAAGATAATTCCATCTCGAAGCTAGTGCCTGTGATCGCGCCATTAGATCGCAATGGTGATCCCATTTTGGGATGGTTTACTCGCGAAGGAGATCAAGTAGACTTTGACGACTTTTTTCTTTTTGCTGATCACTTTGGCACTGAGCAAGGACAGCTTGGTTATGATGCGCGGTTTGATATCGTGGCTAATGGACGCATAGATTTTGGTGATTTCTTTCGCTTTGCTGATGATTTTGGCAAAGTCGTAGCCAACGCATCCGTAATTAGTGGTAGCTGATAAGATGGTCTATAGTGACTGGCGAGAATCGGAATAGATGCTCTCAGGTCATTATAGACCTCTTGACAAGTATGACATCGGGTTCTAACTTAACAACTGCTCTGCTCTCATTCTGACACGATATCCCGCACAACGGAGTATGGCATCTAAGAAGTCTCGCTGGGAAATGCGAGCGGTTTTCTCTAATTTGTGATCAAAACTATTGAAAACTTAAGTCGTGAGCACGTAGATTTTCCCTTAAATTTACAACAACACAACTATAAGATTGATCTCGGTTCTCGTTGTTCAATTGACAGTGAGAGCGGGGAAAGCGTACCCGCCGACAAGATTAAATCAGACATACCACTAAAATATTTACACTAACTCCGTCTATTCAAATCGCCCGTTAGATTGGCGTAAACTATTTGCAAAGGTTGCAAGGAGACAGAATGCCGCCTGCCAATAAAAATCAGAAGATGAATATCGTCGAATTGCAGCGCATGAACATCCTAGACTTGCAAGAATTGGCTAGGAACTTAGAGGTCGCCGACTTCACGGCCTTGCGCAAGCAGGAACTGATCTTCGCAATTCTCAAGCATCAGACGGAGCGCAGTGGGCTTATATTTGCCCAGGGCGTTCTTGAAGTCCTAGACGAGGGCTTCGGCTTCCTACGTTCTCCGAGTTACAACTACCTGCCGGGACCTGACGATATATATGTCTCGCATTCGCAGATCAAGCGTTTTAGTTTGCGCACGGGCGATACAATTTCTGGTCAAATCCGACCGCCAAAAAACGACGAGAAGTACTTTGCGCTACTGCGCGTAGAGGCGATCAACTTTGAAGATCCAGAAGTAACAAAAAACAAGACGATCTTTGAGAACCTTACGGCACTCCATCCGGCCGAGCGTTTCAAACTTGAACACAATCCCAAAGATATGACCACGCGCATTCTCGACCTGCTCTCTCCGATCGGGAAAGGGCAGCGTGGTTTGATTGTAGCTCCGCCGTTCACCGGTAAGACCATGCTGTTGCAAAAGCTGGCCAACGCGATTACTACGAATCATCCGGAAGTTGTGCTGATCGTGCTGTTGATAGACGAGCGCCCGGAAGAAGTGACGGACATGTTGCGCTCCGTCAATGGAGAGGTCATTAGCTCAACTTTTGACGAGCCAGCAACGCGCCACGTTCAAGTTGCCGAAATGGTTATTGAAAAAGCGCGTCGGTTGATTGAGCACAAGCGCGATGTCGTTATTTTGCTCGACAGCATTACGCGTTTGGCCCGTGCCTATAACACGGTTACACCCCATTCCGGTCGTATTTTGACAGGTGGTGTAGATTCGACGGCGCTGCAGTGGCCGCGACGTTTTTTTGCTGCCGCGCGTAATGTCGAAGAAGGGGGTAGTTTGAGTATTATTGCGACTGCACTTGTTGAGACGGGCAGTCGCATGGATGAGGTCATATTCGAAGAATTTAAGGGAACGGGTAATATGCAGGTTCAGTTGGATCGTCGTCTGAGCGGTCGACGCATTTACCCTGCTATTGACGTAACTCAAACCAGCACCCGTAAAGAAGAGCTGCTACTTTCTGAGTTTGAACTGAGCCGTTCGTGGATATTGCGACGCATTCTTAACCAGATGGGAGTGGTTGAAGGCATGGAATTTCTGATGGAACGCATGGAAGGCACCTCGTCGAATGAAGAATTTCTGAAGGCAATGAACGACTAATGCTTGGCAGTGTGGATCTTGCATTTTTTTTCTTGCAGTGTATTTTATTAAATCTTGTGAAAAAAACTAATCTCGCTCTCCATAGCGTTCGGAGGTAACAAAGTGAAGACTGATATTCATCCAGATTATCATCCCGTAATCTTTCTTGATTCAAGCTGTGATTTTAAGATCCTGTCGTCTTCTACGATGAATTCGGAAGAGACAATGGAGTGGGAAGATGGAAACAGCTACCCAGTCATACGCGTCGAGGTCAGTTCCGCTTCGCACCCCTTTTACACGGGTAAGCGCCAGCAGGTGTTGGATCGCGGTGGACGGATCGAGCAGTTCCAGCGTCGCTACGGGAAAAGCGAAAGCGCCGCCGAGGCAGTACCAGAAGAGGCAGAGGCGGTCGAACAGGCTTAGAGCATCAAATTGCATGTAGAGAGGTGATGAGGCGCGTTTGACTACGGCGTTTCATCGCCTCTTTTCGTGTACTGAAAGCCTGTTGTGAAATGGGCCGTTGTGTCATGGCTGTAGTATGCTGTTATTCGCTTGAAGAGTGCGGCGGTTGCCCGCACATTTTACTGTGAGAGAATGGTCATGTTGGAAAGACTGCTGGAGTTAGAAAAGCGCTACGAAGACCTAAACGCCGAGCTCTCAGCGCCGGAGACGGGTCAAAATCCTGCACTTTTCCAGAAGCTCGCGCGCGAAGTAGGCGATATGCGTGAAGTGATAGAAGTTGCCGCTCGTTACCGACAGGCAAAGGCGCGCTGTGACGAGGCTGATGAGATTATTGCGGCAGGTGATGACGAAGAGTTCGTCGAATTAGCCACGGTGGAGCGCGATGATTTAAAAATTCAAATAGAAGCGCTAGAAGCCGATCTTAAAGTTCTTCTCATTCCCAAAGACCCGAATGACGCCCGCGATGCTATTGTTGAAATACGCGCTGGTGCCGGCGGAGACGAGGCCGGACTTTTTGCTAGCGATATCCACCGTATGTACCAGCGTTTTGCAGAGCGAAATAGTCTAAAGATAGAAATGCTGTCCTCTAGCCTTAACCCCTCTGGAGGATTTAAGGAAGTCGTCTTTTCCGTAACGGGCAAGGAAGCATTTGGCCGTCTCAAATACGAGAGCGGGGTGCACCGAGTGCAGCGCGTGCCCAAAACGGAAACGGCCGGTCGTATTCATACATCTGCTGCATCGGTTGCCGTGCTTCCCGAAGCAGAAGATGTCGAAATCGAAGTCAACGACGAAGACTTAAAGGTTGAAGTCTACCGTTCCAGCGGCCCGGGCGGTCAGAGCGTCAATACGACGGATTCTGCAGTGCGGATCACGCACGTTCCGTCGGGTATTGTGGTGGCCTGTCAGGATGAGAAATCACAGCTAAAAAACAGAAATAAGGCGATGAAAATTTTGCGTGCGCGTCTGTACGACAAAATTATGTTAGAGCAAAAGGCCGAACGAGATGCCGCGCGGTCTGGGCAGATAGGTTCGGGGGATCGCAGCGCCAAGATTCGCACGTATAATTTTCCGCAGGGTCGGGTAACGGATCACCGTATTACTCTGACTCTATACAGACTTGAGGAAGTCCTCGACGGAGATCTTGAAGAGTTCGTACAGCAGCTGGCGCTCGCGGCTCAGGAGGAAAGCCTGCAGTCGGCTGACCAATAGAATTGAAGGACTGATGTCTACGTCGCGTCGTTGGAAACTTCTCGAGATCCTCGAAGAGACGAGTCGTTTTTTTATTGATAAAGATATTCCCGATGCGCGTCTGCAGGCCGAACTGCTGCTGGCCGATCTACTCTGTTTAAAGCGCCTAGATTTGTATCTGCAGTTTGATCGTCCCCTTCACGACGAGGAAGTGGATCGCTATAGGTCCTATGTGCGTCAGCGACTCAAACGCGTTCCACTCCAGTATATCGTTGGCACAGCCGCTTTTCGTCATCTCGAGCTGTCTGTTACATCAGACGTACTAATCCCGCGTCCGGAAACGGAAATCTTAGTCGATATTGCGCTCGAAAAGCTGGCCGATGTATCTGGGCCACACTGTTTGGATTTATGCTGTGGCTCAGGTGCGATTGGTTTATCGCTTGCCTACGAGAATGCAGAGGCTATTGTGACGGGATCCGATCTTTCGCAAGATGCGGTTGCAGTCTCGTCTGCGAACGCCCGCAAGTGTGCCTTAGAAGAGCGAGTTGAATGGCTGTGCGGCGACCTTTTTACTACGGTTGTAGACCGACAGTTTCACCTGATTTCCTGTAACCCACCTTACATATGCCATGCGGATATTGCAACGCTGGAGCCTGAAGTTCGAGATCACGAGCCTCATTTAGCGCTAGACGGCGGAGAAGACGGACTCGCATTCTATCGTCAGATCTGTAGTGCGGCATCTGATTTCCTCTTTCCCGGCGGACACCTGCTATTAGAAGTGGGTGAGGGGCAGGCTGATCAAGTACGCGCGTTGCTGCAACAGACTGGAGCATATGGCTCCGTTGATGTATCTGTCGATCTGAATGATATTCCCCGCGTCGTTGTCGCCGAGAAAAATAGCTGAGACAAATCATGGCAAAGAAAAAACGTTCTACATACGTGTGTCAGTCCTGTGGACACAGCGCCGCGCGCTGGTTTGGACGCTGTGCCGCATGTGGAGAGTGGAATAGCTGCGTCGAAGAAATGCCTGTAGAGGGAGATCGTCGTCGCGAGCACATCGCCGCTGCATCGCGTGCCAAAATACAGTCGATCACAGAAGTCCAGAGCGAAGATCACGAGCGGCTGCAAGTGGACATTTCAGAGTTTGATCGAGTGCTCGGAGGCGGCATTATGCCGGGATCTGTAGTGTTGGTAGGAGGCGATCCTGGAATTGGTAAATCGACGCTGCTCCTCCAGATGGCGGGGCAGCTGTCGGCTGCAGGGTTGGGTATTGCCTATATATCTGCCGAAGAGTCGGCTGCCCAAATTCGACAGCGCGCAGATCGTCTGGGGTCGCTGTGTGAAGAGTTGAAGGTGCTGGCAGAAACAAATCTATCCTCCATTATAGAGCAGCTTAAACGCGCGACGCCGATGGCCATAGTCATCGATTCGATACAGACAATCTACATGCCGGAGCTGGACAGTGCTCCGGGCAGCGTAACACAGGTGCGTGAGTGTGCAGCTCGGTTGGTATACATGGCCAAAGAGACGGGCGTGCCCGTATTTCTCGTAGGGCACGTTACCAAAGAAGGAACCGTTGCGGGGCCGCGCGTGCTGGAACATCTCGTCGATACGGTTTTATACCTGGAAGGGGAACGCCATCATCACTTTCGCATTCTTCGCGCAGCTAAAAATCGATTCGGTTCGACCAATGAAATAGGCATTTTTGAAATGCGCGACCATGGTTTAAGTGAGGTTTCGAATCCGTCGGAGATCTTACTTGCAGAGCGCGCAGAAGGGATTGCAGGGTCGTCTATTGTTTGCAGTGTCGAAGGGACGCGTCCCCTAATGGTCGAAATCCAGGCCCTGGTCAGTCGCTCTAGCTTCGGGTATCCCCAGCGCGTGGCCACCGGTATTGACGGCAAGCGCTTGTCTATTATCATCGCCGTTTTGGAAAAGCGCTGCGGCCACGACCTATCAGGCGAAGATATCTTTGTGAACGTTGTCGGCGGACTCCGTCTAGACGAACCCGCAGTGGACCTCGCCGTCGGATTGGCTATTGTCTCTAGTTTTCGCAACGTGCCTATTGAATCCAAGACGGTAGCACTGGGTGAAATTGGTCTCGGTGGGGAAATAAGACCTGTCAACCAAGTGGAGCGCAGGGTGGCTGAGGCCCATAGTCTGGGTTTTGAGCGCTGTCTGGTTGCGCGTAGTAACCTGAAAGGATGGAAGCGTCCAGAAGGCATGGAGGTGATTGGGGTTGGTGGTTTGGAGGCGGCAGAAGATCTGTCGCTGCGCTTGTAGGCTGCTGTTTTATTGTCATCCTCGCTGTTTGTCTATTGACGCGAAGTCGTTTCGCTTATTATGCATGCGTCCTACACATATTTTTCTTAAAAAATAATTAAATAATTGTTTATTATTAACTTTAAGTGTCTCCTATTTCTTAGGCACGCGATTTGTTTCGCTTTGTAATACAGTTTAATAAAATCTGATTAAAAACATCTTGATAAATGCACAAAAATATACTATTATTATGTTCAGTTAACATATGTATACTTCATATGCATTCTCCACTTCACTCCCTTTCCCAGGAGATCAGCTATGGTAGCGGGCAAAAACAAGGTGACGAAAGGTAGCAAAATAGAAGGTGGTGATAGAGAGAAGGCGATTAAAATCGCTTTAGACCAAATTGAGCGTCAGTTTGGTAAAGGCTCTATTATGCGACTAGGAGAGTCGGTTGCTATGGACGTCGACGTCATTCCTACGGGAGCCATATCGCTTGACGCGGCGCTGGGCGTTGGGGGTATACCGCGTGGCCGCGTTATAGAGCTATTTGGTCCAGAATCCGCAGGCAAGACCATGCTTGCGCTTCACATTGTCTCGGAAGCGCAGCGAATGGGTGGCGTCGCCGCTTTTGTAGATGCCGAACATGCACTAGATGTACAATTTGCCCGAAAACTAGGCGTGGATGTGGATAATTTACTCGTCTCACAACCTGACTCGGGTGAAGAGGCGCTCGAAATCACTGATACCCTAGTGCGCAGTGGAGCCATTGATCTCATCGTAGTAGATTCCGTGGCAGCGCTAGTGCCCAAAGCCGAACTCGAGGGCGATATGGGCGATTCGCATGTCGGGTTACACGCACGGCTCATGTCGCAGGCTTTGCGCAAACTCACGGGATCAGCGCAGAAATCGGGTACTACGGTTTTGTTTATAAATCAGCTACGTATGAAAATTGGCGTTATGTTCGGCAGTCCGGAGACCACCACCGGTGGCAGAGCGCTTTGTTTCTATTCTTCTGTCCGACTCGATATTCGGGGTATCGGTGCTATCAAAGACAGGGACGAGGTGATTGGTCGTCGCACGCGCATTAAAGTCGTAAAAAACAAGGTCGCACCTCCCTTCAGAGAAGCTGAATTTGATATTATGTTTCGCGGCAACGACGTCGGCATATCCCGTGAAGGAGATTTACTCGACCTAGGTGTTAATAGCGGCATTGTTGATAAGAGTGGAACCTGGTTTTCATATGGTGACGTACGCTTGGGACAGGGGCGAGAGAACGCACGCATATTCTTGCGCGAGCATGACGAGGTTGCCAAGCAAATTGAAGCACAGGTTCGTCAGATACTCCATATAAAAGCGGACACCGATGGTGAAGAGCTCACAGAAGAAAATAGGAAAGGCGCATTCGTCGAAGCGTAAATATTCACCGCGAATCCGAGTCGATAACTGGCAATCTGGATACCCCACTTTCCGCTGCTACGGTCGCCTCGGGTTCGCAAAGCCCCTCCTCTAAAATGCGTGTATGCGCACGACGAATATAGAAGGAAACGAGGTATTATGAATGCAATCAGTATGGCACGGCTCAGCGCGGTAAAAGCGCTCAGTGTGCGTGTCGGAAAGGCGCTGAACTGGTCTGAGCTAGAAAAAATCTGTGCCGATGTAAACGCGGCCTTTCTTGCAGATGAAATCAGCGAAAAAGAATTAGAAGCGCTCTGTGGGTATGTTGTCCAACGAGCCCGTGCAGTGTCTGACCGTTCCCAATCTTTAGCAGAAACCCCCTACGTCACTGCGGGGCCTTCGTGTGATTGTTGTGGCTCCACTGTCTTTCGGGACAGCGGCAGTCAGGCCGTGTGCAGCGTCTGCCATCCCGATCCACTGCATCGCCGCGCTGCGTAAGGACTCCTCTCCCCAATTACTCCCGCAGCACCTATGTGCAGGCTCTCAAAGAGAGCCTGCACATGCTGTTTATTGTCAATCTTCTATTCTGAATGCTTATATTACAAGTCAGGTGAGTGGTTGACATGGATTACCAGTGGAAAATCAAAAAAACGAGTGGGACGAAGAAGGCATTTCGGCACACGCCTTCTTTGAGGCACTGCGCCTCCGATTTATCTGTGAAGATTTACTAGAGCAGTTTCCCATCTTGCTGGAATACTATGTGCACGCTGACATACGTCAGCGCCTGGCTGGGAGCGGGATTCGTTCAGAGCGTGGAGAGTTCCATATCAGAGCGATGTGCAATTATCTGGAAGATGCGCCCAAGGGAACATTTGTTATTGAACGCCACATGCCTCCTGAGATGGCTGAAGACAGAGCCATTTTGCTACGCACGTTTGACGCACTGGTCGCAGTTGGATAACACTTTATCAGTCCGCACCATACGCTTTTGCTAAATAAATGGAACCCAAAACTATCTCGCTGATTGCACATGGAGCCATTGAAACGCGTGCTGCGGAAATGGCTCACCAGATGGCTGAAGAGTGTCCTTCGGAGCGTCCCTTGCTTGTAGGTTTGCTCAACGGAGCTGCTCCTTTTCTCATGGCGCTCGTTCGACACTGGCCGGCCGCTATGCAGGCGGCGTTAGAATACGACTTTATCGACGTCAAAAGCTATGTGGGAACGCAAAGCAGTGGTCGAGTCGAAGTGGTAAAAGACGCGCGAATAGACCTAGCTGGACGTGATGTAATTGTCGTAGAAGATATTGTCGATACAGGACGGACTCTTCACTATGTACTAGCGCTTTTTCAGAAGAGAAGACCTAGGTCACTCAGAGTGTGCTCTCTGCTCAAAAAGCGAGTAGGACGTCGCTACGAAGTGCCGGTAGACTACTGTGGTTTCGAGATTGACGATCTATTTGTGGTAGGTTACGGCCTTGATTTTAATGGGGCATACCGGTCTTTAAATCATATTGCCGTTTTAAAATTACCGGACTAAGAAGAGTCTAATTGAGCGCGAAGAAAATTGTTATAACGGGTGCTTACGGATTAATTGCCAACGCATTTTTCCGTCATTTACACCGGCAGGCTGAGACGTACGAGGTCTATGGCCTTGCCCGCCGCCGCCATCCTTCTGAGCGAGCCCTACAAAAGATAGAAGAAATTCCTGAAGATCGGTTTTACTTAGCAGATCTCACGGATTTAAACGCGTTAAAAAATGCCTTTGAGGGCGCTGATACCGTAGTTCAACTGGCCGCAGATCCACGGCCTGACGCTAGTTGGGAAAGCCTGCTTGATAGTAATGTTGTGGGCGTGAGGAACGTCTTTGAAGCTGCTCATCAGTGTGGCGTGCGTCGCGTCGTATTGGCCAGCTCAATTATGGTTTCTTGGGGATATCAGCAAGATGAGCCTTATAAGGCGATATCCGAAGGGCGTTTCGCCGAGGTTGACCTCGATAAATGCCCCATGGTGACGCATGAGTCGGCTCCGCGCCCCACGGGCTTATACCCGGCGAGTAAGGTCTGGGCAGAGGCGCTTGCTCGTTACTACGCGGATGTACATCATCTGTCGTCTTTGTGTCTGCGTATTGGTTGGGTTAATGCTGAAGACCATCCTGGCAGTGAAAAGAATGGGGCATTTTGGTGTAGTCAAAGAGATGTTATTCAGCTTATGCAGCGGTCGATCGAAGCGCCTGATACCGTGCAGTTCGATATTTTTTACGGCGTTTCTAATAGCAGATGGCGTTGGGTTGATATCGAACATCCAAAGCGCATTCTAGGGTTTGTTCCGCAGGATAGCGCAGAAGGCAAGCTTCAAGAGCTTTAGGATGGATTCTTAAAAAAGAGGAAGCGAAATAGCACGTGGCCAAAGTGAGCAAAGAAGGAACCGACAAAAGAGACGGCGCGTCGGTAAAGCTGTTTTTCATCGTTCTTGGCATGATCGTCGCCTACCAGCTGAGCGATTGGATGCGCGGTGAACCAGACTGGCGCTCTCATACCTCTGACCAAGGAGGATATATAGTCGACGTCGCTGGTAGCGTGGATCAAAGGTCTATAAAAGAGACGGTGGCATCGCAAGAAGTAGAATTCCAGTATCTCATGTTTGCTCGAGGCGATGTGCAATATGCGCTCGCTTACGGAGATATTTCTGGCGAAGCTACAGCGGATAGTATACTGCGAACAGCCGTTGTCGATATGGCTCAAAAAGTTCAGGGGAAAATCGTTTCTCAGCGTGCCGACACGCTCGCCGTCCTGCACGCTCAGCGCGCGCAGATTCGCGCCGGAGATGAGAGCGAACTGCATTTGCTTTGCCTGTGGCACGGCCGGCGTTTGTACCGGCTTATGGCCGGTGGTGAGACGGAAGTTGAGCAGAGTCGCACAGACATAGAGAGATTCTTTCGTTCATTTCGTCTGTTTGTAACTGGACAGAAGCTACCCTAACGAACTATTGGTGAGTGGGTGAACATGGGTAAGGCCAGAGTGCTTGTTCAGTCGTTAAAAAACGATTTTATTTTTGTGAAGCAAAAAACCTTGCCCGACCTTCCACCAATATAAAAATAACGAATGTGGTCAGACTCGATTTAGTCAACCCACGACTTAAAGACCACCCTCATATACCGATAGAGGAATAACCGAAGTGGCTTTACAGCGCGATGTATAAAGACGTGGGCAATCGCTTCTCGTTCGTGCAGTGCAACGCTTTTACTCTGTTTGCAAAGCGTGTTTAACTCAACAGGTCAATGCAACATTTTTTGAACTTCTTCCCACTGCCGCATGGACATGGGTCGTTGCGACCGACTTTTGCCAGCGTGCGGCGCACTGTTTCTCCTTTGACGCTTCCATCGCTGCGCAGATGATTTTCATAATATGCACTGGCTTCAGGCATTTCTTCCGTCCATCTAGCTGCGTCCGGTATTTTGCCACTCATGTCCAAGTATTCGAAATAAGCTTCAACTAGTTGAGGGACGTCTTGTCGCACGGAGTCGGGTAAGTCTAGGGCGGCAATCTTCTCAAGCAGTCGGCGCCCAATGTCTTCAGCCGATAGTTCATTTTGTGGCCAGGATTGGAGAGTGTATTCGAGAATGGCTTCGGCGTGTTCCTTCAAGTGAGCAGGTAAGAAAGTGAAATACTCGGACGAGGCGTATTCGCCAATAGAATCTCTTGGAGAAATGGACATAGGCCCTCACGGGAGAGAAGCTGTTTACAAGCAAACAGTTGGAGTGCGTTACTGAGAGTGTAGCGAGCGGATAGTAGAAGTTGTTGTAGTTGATAAAAAAAGAGATCCCCCGCCGGCAGAAGGCCAACGGGGGATCTTATAATGCGTTGGAACGGGTCTAGCCAGCCATGTCCTTGAGCTTTTTGAGCGCAAGAGCTTTGACCTGCACGCTAGCCGGCTTGGCGGCAACGTCCATGGTCTCGCCTGGACGGAAAGGATTCGGCACGTTTTTCTGCGCTTTGCGTGCTGGCTTCTTAACCGTCTTGATCTTCAAGAGGCCTGGTAGCGTAAACTGGCCTACGGCATTCTTCTTTATGTGGCGCTCAACCTGAACAGCCAACTCGTCCAGCACGGAGGCGACATCTTTTTTTGCCAGCCCCGTGTTTTCTGCTAGCTCGTTGAGCAACTGCGTTTTGGTCATGGCTTCTTTTAAAGCCGTGGTCTTCTTTGCCATTGCATTACCTCCCCAGGTATACGTGATTTATAGCTGGAAATCTAGCCGCTTATTGCGTCCAATGCAAGCATTATATGTCTTTTTATAGGGTTTTTCGCAGTTTTTTTATAAAAAAGTGATTAAAAACCTGTTTTTATAGGGTTTTTAACCACTTTCACCTGGCGAATAGCTATAAAACGGCTGTGTGAGGCTAGGTTTTTAGATGTGCATTGAGCCTATGTGCGATCTTGAATGAAGATAAAAACCTGCGGGTGGAAACGTCGTTGCTTATCATGGATACACGCTTTGTTCCTCATGATTTTACGCAGGTTATTCGCATTGTCGTGCGTATATTAATATGCGTCGCATGGGGCGGCGTATAAAACACAGGAGGATATATATGGGTGCTGAAGCCAATGCAAAAGCGCTGGGAATTGAGTTTGCCGATGATGCAGAAAAAGCCTACTTGAATATGGTTGCACGCGTGGGGAAGACGCTGCTGACTTCGGGGCACGTATCGGAGATCAAAGGCAAACTGGGTGCTGATTTAGACGTCGAACAGGGATACGCAGCCGCGCGCGAGTGCGGCGTTTCGATTCTCCAATCCGTTCATCAAGAGGTAGGGACGTTGGACAGATTGCGCGTTGTTAAGCTACTGGGTATGGTTAACTCTGCACTCGATTTTACCGATCAGCATCTCGTTGTTAATGGGATCTCGGACCTTTATCACGAAATATTTGGCAAAGATGGAGACGGTTTTCACGCGCGCAGTGCAGTAGGATTTGCTCAGTTGCCGACGGGCGTAGCTGTCGAAGTTGAGGCCATATTTGAGATGCCCTAGCGTATGTGCTAGCGAAACAGCCTAACTCACCGAGTTCAATCTATGCCGACTGCGCGGCAAAAACGCATTACGGGCTTTTTAGCATTGAATTAATTGTGCCGCGCAGTCCGTGGCTAAGGAAGGTAATTGCTATACCTGCAATGTTCGAGAAGAGCATCGGAGATATACGTACACCATACATTCGTTTTCTACTTGTCTTTTTGTCTTTGCTGTGGGCCGATTGCGTTTTCGCTCAACTGGCCTACCCTGCGCGCGAAGATTCAGAGCTTATGGCTACCGTCCTTATGCGCTTGGCGCAGCGCGCCGATCCGCTAGCCAACATATACTTGAATAAACAGCGTGCCGAGGGTATGAGCTCGATCATGAATCAGCCGATGAGCATGGGTAAGCGTATCAATATGGGTGTGCGAATTGCCCAAGAGCGCATTCGGGCAGGAGATACTCGGGCCGGTATCGCGGACCTAGAGCGCCTTCTAGAAATAGTGGAATCTGACCGAGTGCCTGCAACGGAAGAGTTTATCTTCATGTTGCATGACCAGCTTGGCATTGCTTGGCTGCGCCTAGGCGAACAGGAAAACTGCCTTGAAAATCACACCACAGACTCGTGCTTGCTGCCAATTAGAAAAAACGGTGTCCATACTTTAGATGAGGGTTCACGCAGGGCGATTGAGCATTACGAAATCAACCTGAAAAAACGACCGGATCATCTGGGGACGCGCTGGTTGCTCAATCTGGCCTATATGACACTAGGAGAGCATCCGGACGGCGTTCCCGAAGCGTGGCGTCTGCCCCCCGAAATCTTTAATGGGGATGGGGGGATTGAGCGGTTTAAAGATGTCGCTGCGTCTGTTGGGGTCGCCGCCGTGGGCTTGGCAGGCGGCAGTGCTGTAGAAGATTTTGACGGCGATGGATTGATTGATATCGTCGTCTCCTCTTGGGGTTTGTTTGACCCTCTGCGCTACTTTCGCAACGTGGGAGACGGAACGTTTAGCGAGCAGACAGAGAAGGCTGGTATTAGCGGGCAAATCGGCGGGTTAAATATCGAGCAGGCTGATTATGACAACGATGGCGATGTCGATCTACTCGTCCTGCGCGGCGCCTGGATGGGAGAAGAAGGACGTATTCCCAATTCGCTGCTGCGCAACGAGGGAAATGGCACTTTTGTTGACGTTACGCGTCAGTCGGGTCTGTTTACGCGTCATCCTTCCAACTCGGCAGCCTTCGCCGACTATGACAACGACGGTTGGTTGGACCTATTTGTCGGCAACGAGTCAGGACGTCAGCCGCATGCCTGTCAGCTGTTTCGCAATCGCGGAGATGGCACCTTTGTCGATGTGGCACCTTCCCTAGGTCTCGATCACGTCGGATTTGTCAAAGGCGTTACGTGGGGAGACGTAGATAACGACGGATTAATCGATCTCTACGTGTCTCAGTTTTACCAAGACAATGTGCTCTATCGAAATATGGGTAAAGTGGAGGGTGCGTGGCGTTTTACATCGTCAACTCTTATGCCAGGCCCTAGCCAGAGTTTTCCTACGTGGTTTTGGGATTACGATAACGATGGATGGCTCGATCTGTTTGTCGGCGGGTATAATATGGACGAGTTGGGCGATATGGCACGCGCCTATTTAGGCGAAGCGTTTGAGGCCGACCATGCGCGGATGTATCGCAATCTTGGGGCGGGCCGTTTTGAAGAGGTCACCGATACGATCGGCCAAATGAACCGAGTTATCTTAGCGATGGGCGCTAACTACGGAGATATAGATAGCGACGGATTTCCCGACTGCTACGTAGGGACTGGCCTGCCCGACCTGCGTTCGCTTACCCCTAACCGCATGCTGCGGAATGTAGCGGGAACGCGCTTTGTCGATGTGACTACGGCAGGAGGCTTTGGCAATGTTCAGAAGGGACACGCCGTTTCTTTTGCCGACTTTGACAACGATGGGGATCAGGATGTGTTTGAAGTGATGGGTGGAGCGTACGAAGGCGATTTGTATCAGAATGTGCTCTACGAGAATCCAGGCAACAAAAATCGCTGGCTGCGGCTCTATCCGGAGGGCGTGCAGTCAAACCGCGGGGCCGTTGGGGGACGCGTGCGCGTGCGGGTCCTCGACGAGGATGGTACGACCCGCGACGTTCATCATCTGATTGGCAGCGGAGGCAGTTTTGGCGCAAATCCGCTGTCTCCACAGCTGGGCTTGGGACGGGCTACAGAACTTGAATTTGTCGAGATTACGTGGCCGGCTACGCAGGAAGTGCAGCGCTGGCGGGGCTTGTCATTCGACCGAGCCTATCGGTTACGTGAAGGAGAAACTGTAGCGTCTGAGGTCGAGTTGCCTCGAATGCACTTTCGTCGTGTCCACCGCGCGGAGCATGCACACTGAACGTGCGGCTTGCTAGCTCACGATATTTCCTTGCGAAACAAGAAAGATATAAGACGTGGGATTTCTCCTCTAACCGGGCTATCAAACCACTCTCTCGTCTCAAGCAATTCGAATCCGTTGGTCTTGGCTGAGTTGATGTAATCGGTTAGATGGTGCGTGAATACTTCAATATTCACTGTTTCGTTCTCGGATTCGAAGCGTGCACCGCTGCCTTCATACTGCTTGTAGGGATGCAGTTCGCTTATAAAAAAGCCCATTTTCAGCAAGAATTCGGTTGGACTGCTCGAAAATAGGACCGAGGTTTTCGATATGCTCAAGCGTTAGGATCGACGTCACTAAATCGGCCCACTGAGCGTCTATGTTCCACTCTGAAGTTAGGTCCGCTTTTATAAACTGAGCATGGTTATTCGCCACCTTCTCTTTGGAAATGTCCAACATGGCCTGTGAGAAATCGAGGCCGATAATGCGTTCTACCCTATTCAGGAGCCATTCTGTATTTTTCCCCGTTCCACCCAGCGGGAGCTGGGGGGCATCGAAATGGT
>CAXGPR010000009.1:0-59676 GCA_964011675.1 uncultured bacterium | reverse complement strand
ATATTTTACGGCATGCACGCGGTGACGATCGGCCACTACGCCATTGACGACCGGCCGGTGGAAGTCGTCGATATCGGAGAGCGCGGTCGCAGCGTGGTGGGCGTGAAGTATATGCACGGCGCTCAGCTGACCGTGATGTGTCCGCACGGGGTGCCGGTGGGGTTTCAGGTGCTAGCGCAAGGGACAGAAGGCGCGTTCCACGCCTGCGACACGGATGCGGCGTATTTTTATTCGACCATGCTGAAAGACTTTATGGCCATGGTTGTGCAAGGGGAACAGACCTTTGATTTGCTCAAAGCGTTAGAAGTATTTCAAATCTGCTGTGCTCAAGAGGAATCGGTGCGGACGGGCCGACCCGTTCGCTTGGGGTAAACAGGCTCACAACTAAAACTCAGGTAGGAGATCTACATGGCATTGGCAGTTATTACCGGCGGCGCCACCGGCATTGGCGCGGCGGCCGTGCGCACGTTTGCCGCGGACGGGTACGACGTGGCGCTGTTGGACATCAATGGTGAGGCCGGCCGTGCGCTAGAAGGGGAGACGCATTCGGGGCGGGTTGTCTTTTTCGAGACCGACGTGTCCAAGCGTGCGTCGATCGTGCAGTCGGTGGAGGCGGCCGTAGCCCAGTTGGGTGCGCCGGATGTGCTCTTTGCCAATGCGGGTATTCAGAAGCTGTCGAGCCTCTTTGATTTGAAGGACGAGGACGTCGACGCGATTATCGATATTAATCTCAAGGGCGTGCTTTATACGGTGGCTGCCGTGGCGGCGCACATGCGTGATGCGGGCCGGGGTAGCATTGTGTTGATGGCCTCTGACCAAGTCTTTGCTGGCAAAGAAGGATCCATCGTCTACGGGGCTACCAAGGGCGGTGTGGCCCAGCTGGCCAAGTCGCTTTCGGTCGAGCTGAGTCCGCTGGGCATTCGCGTCAACGCCGTGTGTCCGGCCACGGTCAAAACGCCGCTGACCGACGTCATTTTTGAAAACGTCGGCCAGCAGTCATTTGACGGAGACGCCGATCGGGCCTGGGCCGCCGAGGCGCAGACGATTCCCCTGGGTCGGATCGCCGCGCCAGAAGAAATCGCCAGCGTGGTCTATTTCTTAAGCCAACCTGCGTCGTCTTTTATGACCGGCGCGCTTGTGCCGGTTGATGGAGGGTTTACGGCGCAGTAGTATTGAAGGGCGTGTGGGCAACAGTAACGGGTGTGCTGTAGTTCGCAAGAAACGGAGTATGAGGATGCATGAGAGACGACTGGGTAGCGTAGCATCGTGCGTAGTGCTGCTGTTTTTGCTGTGCCAGCCTGTCCTGGCGCACAACGGCGTGCTGGCCGTAGCTCCTGAGCTGGGCGACATCACCATCGACGGCGACTTCTCCGACTGGCCGGAAGGCCTCGTCCATTATCCCATTGAAAATGCGGCTTACGGCGAGCCTCCAACCGGCACGGCGGATTTCGATGCAACCTTTCAGATAGGCTACAACAGAGCGCTCCAAGAGGTGTATGTGGCGGTGACGGTCCGGGACGATTACACCGTTATCGATACGACCGACGGTTGGAACACGCAGGATGGATGTGAAATATATGCCTACCTCAACCACCGCGAAGTCCCCTCGAGCTCGCAGCGGGCCGCTTATACCTCGCTTCAGTTTTCCATTTATGGCGACACGCGCTTGACCTTTGGTAATACCCGTCTTCGAGCGCCCTACCAAGTCGAGGTGCAGCGCGAGGGGCGTACGGCGCGCTACGAGTGGAAGATTGATGTGGGCGCGCTGTCCATGGGCAATCGCCTGCTGCAGCCCAACGTCGCTGTGGCGTTGGACGTCATTGTCATCGACAAAGATCTCGATGAGGAATATTCGTGGATGGCCTGGGGCCCGGGCGCCAACAAGTGGGCGTTTGCCGAGAGACTGGGCGATATCTTTTTGGTGGGGGACAACGCAGCGCTGAGCCCGGTATCGGGTCAGGTCTTATGGCAGGACGAGCGCCAGGGCCAGGGCCAGGGCAAAGTCGTCATCTCGTCTCCGGAGGTCGCCTCCTCTCTGGTCTTGATTCCGGACAGCAGCGGTCATTTTGCCAGTCAGTTACCCCCTTTGCCCTACGTTTTCCAAGCGGGCTATCGACGGGCATTGAGCGCACCCGAATCGGTCCGCGTCGAGTCGACAGATTCTCTGCGTATTGCCCCGCTGTACTTTTCGGATCCGCCCTACGGGGTGCGGCAGGCCCTGCCCGCACTGGCCACGGAAAACGCGGACGTTGGTCAGCAGGTTGGCTCGTGGTATTTGTATAACGTGCACGACGGCTTGGCGGCCAATCAGGTCAACTCCATTCGAAGAGACCGCGCGGGCGTCATGTGGATCGGCACGGCGGGAGGCGTCAGTATCTTCGACGGTCTCACGTTCACCACGCTAACGGCTGAGAGCGGAATAGCCGGCAGCGAAGTGAGCAGCACCTACCAGACCGCGTCTGGGGAAACGTGGATCGGCACCTCATCGGGCATTAGCCGCTACCGCGGCGATGAAATAACGACCTACACCATCCTTGATGGACTCGCCGGAGACTGGGTAAGCTCGATCTTTGAAGACCGCCAGGGCCGGATCTGGACCGGCAGCACCCACGGCGGGGTTTCCTGGTTTGACGGCCGTTCGTTTGAGACGGTAAGCACGGGGTTTGGTTTTAATATTCGGGCCATTACAGGGGATCAAAACGGCGTAGTATGGATTGCGACGAGTCGCGGTTTGACCGCCTACGATGGCGAAGCATTTACCAACTACACAATCGAAGAGGGGTTGCCCAGCGACGATATCATGGCGCTGCACGTGGCTTCAGACGGCGCGCTTTGGGTCGGCACAAGAGACCGGGGTGTGTTTTATATGCGCGAGGGGCAGGTGACGCTCGTATCGCCCGATGCGGTGACGCCGGATCCCTTTGAGATCACGTGCATTGCCGAAGATGCGCAGGCGAAGATCTGGGTGGGCTCGACGACCGGACTGTATACCGTAGTCGACGAGCGGATGCAGCCTCTTTTGGTGGCCAACGATGTGGGCGACCGGGTGATCCGGTCGCTTTACCACGATGGCACGAGCCAGATGTGGGTCGGCACCGACGAGGGCATGCGGCGCTTTGATGGATCCGTGTTTACCACCATGTCGGCTGAGGAGCTGTCGGCCGAAGCGACGACGGCTCTTGCCGAAGATAGGGCCGGCACGGTGTGGGTTGGCACCACTCACGGACTGCGCGCGCTGCGTGGGGAAGGGGTAGAGTACATTGCGCTGGGACAAGAAGGATCGTCTAGCGCCGTAGAGCGTCTTTTTATCGCCGAAAACGACAACGTGTGGATTGGCATGGACGACGGCCTTATCCATCGCAGCGGCAATGCGCAAAAACGATATGATAAGAAGGCGCTGCTGGGGCTGAGCGACTCGCTGGCACAGCGCACGCCCCAGACCCGGTCTACGCTGGTTGACTCGAGCTTTGTGCGCGCTTTCCTACAGGATCGGCGCGGGGCGATATGGGTGGCTACGGCCCAGGGCTTGCTCCAGTACAGCGATGGAAGATTCCACGCGTTTACGACTCGGGATGGGCTGCCCAGCGACGAACTGCAGACGCTTGTTGAAGACGAACAGGGCCTCCTGTGGATCGCGACGGCCAATGGCCTGAGCGCCTACGACGGTCGGGCGTTTACAAATTACTCGACGGCCCAAGGGCTGCCGAGCAACTGGATCAACGACCTGTTTATTTCCCGCGAAGGATCGCTTTGGATCGCTACTCCGCGCGGCCTAAGCCAACACGCCGACTCGGCGTTTCGCACCTTCGCCCAGCGCGACGGAATCAAAAGCAGCGCTGTACAGAGGGTCTCAGAGACCGAAGACGGCACGCTCTGGATCGTTACAGACCAGGGCATTACCCTTAGGCGAGACGGGGTTTTTACCGACTGGAAGGGGAGCAATAGTGCGTCCTACGGTCGCGTAAATGACGTTGTTCAGGCGCAAAACGGCGTCGTTTGGTTGGCCACAGATGAAGGTGTCCTTCGCTACGATGGGGCGACTACCCAAGAGCTGCTCAAGCGGGATGGACTCAACGGCAATTACGTTGCCTCTATACGGGAAGCACAAAACGGCGACTTCTGGGTTTTAACGGATATCGGCGTAACGCGCCTGCGCCAGGAGCGTAGCGATCCCACCGTGCTGATCTCATCCGTTATTGCCGACAAGGTCTATGCGCCGGGCGCCGCGATTCAGGTGCCCACGACCCAGCAGCGCGTCGCCATCAATTTTAAGGGCATGAGCTATCAGACGCGGCGCAACCTCATGCAGTTTGCCTACCGTCTAATCGGCCACGACGAGGCCTGGCGCTTTACCCGGGACCGCGAAGTCTACTATGATGACCTGCCCAGCGGCGAGTACGCCTTTGAAGTGAAGGCGATCGACCGGGCGTTTAACTATTCCCAGCAGCCGGCGCGCGTTGACTTCGAGGTGATTTACGTGCCGGGGGCGTCTTCTATCGGCATCAGCTCGGTGCAGTTGGAGGACGTATACGCCTCGTTCTACAAGTCCTACGCCGTCCAGCCCGTCGCGACGGTGCAGCTCTTTAACAAGAATGAAATCCCGGTCGAGGCGACTTTGCAGTACTATCTGCCCGAGCTAATGAAGCGGCCGACGCAAAAAGAGCTCACGCTGCCGGCCGATGCGCAGATAACGGTGCCCATCCACGCCCTATTGGACAACGCGCTGCTGCAGACAGCGGGTCACGTGCCGTGGGATGCCGAAATTAAACTGTCGTACTCGGTGGGCACGCAGACCGTCTCTATTGAAGAGAGCCGCGCTATAACGGTGCACGGCAAGGGCATGCTCAACTGGGATACGATTGCTCGTGCCGCCGCTTTTGTCACGCCGGAGGATCCGGCCGTGGCCGACTTTGCTCGCGGCATGCTAACACGGTTGGACGATTTTGCTCTGCGCGGCGATTCGTGGGGCAATATACCGCAGGCGATGCTGATGTTTGAAGGGCTCAATGCGCTGGGCGTGCGCTACGCTGCCGACGCCAACACGCCCTTCCAAGAGGCTAGAGAAGATGCAGCGGCCATCGATCACATCCAGTATCCCGTCGAGCTGATGCACTCTCAGTTGGGCGACTGCGACGACAATACGGCGCTGTTTTGCTCACTGTTGGAAAACGTGCGCATCTCCACGGCATTGGTGGACGTGCCTGGGCATATCCTCATGATGTTTGACTCTGGTATTGGCCCCGATAGGACGCTGGGCACGCAGCTAAATAGAGACCTCTTTGTCGAACACGCTGGGCGGCTGTGGGTACCGGTTGAAGTGACTGTGTTAGGCGAGTCTCGTCTATTTGTAGATGCCTGGCAGTTAGGAGCTAAAATTTTGAAACGTGTCGATACGCGTGTGCCTGGTAATGTGGTGGTCGTTTCTGATGCCTGGCACGAATATCCCTATGGAGACTTGCAGAATACGGCGCTGGTTGAGTACCCCGATCGCAATCTGTTGCGTGACAAAGCTGTCGCCAACTTTAAGCAGTTTGAAGCGATGCGTGGTGATTTCTTTAATCGCACGTATGTTGGTCCACTGCTGGCCAATCCGATGGACCATGCTAAACGATTGACCATGTCTATGGCTTACATAGAGGCTGGTCAGTTTCCAGAGGCTTTAACCCACTTGCCGTTAGTTACCGGTCCGTGGCGGGAGTTAGCCACCTATTTGATCGGTTACAGTTACGCCGGCTTGGGAGACTTTGAGCGCGCAGCTCAGTATGTTGAAGAAGCATTGAGTATCAATCCAGGTCACATCGGTTATATGACGTCGTTGTGTTGGATCTACTCCGAGCAAATTGCTCGTCTTACTCGTTAGACGTTCTAACGCACCACACTTAAATCAGCGCGGATGCTATAGCGCTAATTTTAAGTATAATGTAAGCAGGAAAACGAGGTCGTTTTGTCGGTGATTCGATGTTCGCCCTGCCTTTTTGGTTGAGCTAACTCAGAGCAAGCTGCGCTTTTTCCTCTGAGGCCAGCGCATTCTTTTTGAGATACTCTGCGATGCCATCCCATAACTTAAGCCGTGCACATAAAGCTGTTTTTGACGTTGATATAACCTCTTCTATTAATTCCGGGTCGTTGCCACACAGTTCCTCCAGCATTTGCATCGCTAAAGGACCGTGCGTATCTCCGTCTAACTCTATGTGACGCTCCAAGTAGTAAACCAGTTGTTCAAAACGTCCGTCGCGTGCGCCCGACTGCCCTAATATTTCAAGGAACATGTCAGGTATTATTTCTTCGCGTCCAAGCGTGAATGCAGCCCCAACTACGTGCGGCTTGCCGCTTTCTATGTATGAGAAAGTGGCCCGCACGAAGTCGGCTGCAGCACTCTCAACAGAACAATCAATTAACGCTTCGTCTACGGAGCTTCCACTTTGTAAAGCGGCCGTAAACTTTTTTATCGTTTCCGTATTGGCACCTATTTCATCCATTGCCTCTAAGTACATCTCAAAATGACTTTTAGGCATTCCATATGCATCTATGTCACTCTCTTCTCCGTGAACGATCTCGTTTATTAACCTGGCTGCCGAATGGTGAGGACTCGGCACCCAAGGTACATCAACGCAAGTAATGGTTGATTGGAGTGACTTAAGTAGTGACATAAAGTCCCATACTGCGAAGACGTGCAATTCCATGAAAGAACGTATGTCGTCTAAAGAGTTGAGTGCGCCATAAACGTTGTGCGTACGCAATTCGCTACGAAGAGAGGTAAGCTGCTCGTCTATTCGCTCTTGTAAAGTGACTTTTTTAACCATGGTGGAACCTTCGTTAAGTTTTATTTAGTAACTGAAATCTAACTGCTATGAGAGTAATTTACTTTCTCTGGTGTATTTTTCCAGTGCCAGATGATGAAATTTTATGGACTCAATTTCTCTGTATGCTGTGACTATTAGAGAATGGTGAATTTTAAGTGACTCTGCCATTTTTTCAATTATCAGAGGAGTCGCAGCTTGCATCATGCTTATAAGGCTGATATAAGTGAACTATAATTTTCTTGAATACTCATCAGAAACCCATTCAGCGTTGCAAGCATCGGCCGCTAAATAAATTTCAGAGATTATACCGGGAAACCGTGCACTACCTCCAGCTAAGTGACCTACATTTACGGGCACGTCGGTCTGTTCAATAGGCCGGCCATTGGCTGCCCTTTCTGCGATAAGTGTACCGTCTACGTAGAGTTGTATATGCTGGCCGTCGTATACGCCAACTAAATGGTGGTCGCCTGCCTCTAAAGATTGATGTGCGGCAACCGATATTGGTCCTTGGTCAGTATTGACGATAAAGCTTGGACCTAGCACGGCAGCGTTGAGGCCGCCGTTGTGACCAAAGTCGCTAAAGCGCAATGAAAACGACCCGTTGCCTCCGAGCGTATCGTATCGCAGGACGCGGCCGTGGGCGTGCTCGCCGTCTCGGTCGCCGCGCCAGGGCGCCGTGTAAATAAAGCGCCCGTCAAAAGCGCCGGCGTTGTAGGCCGTGGTGTGCATGTCGTCGACGCGGCTGGCGTCGTGAGCGTCCCAAGCGGTCGGATCAGTAAATTCTTTGGCCGTGTCGTAGCGCAGCCAGTTGCAGTGGAACACGCTCTCGCCCGGCGGAGGTTCACGGGTGAAAGGCATGTAGTAGACGTAGCGCCCGTCAAAGAAGCCACCGTCGAATCCTCCCGTATCGAGTCCCTGCGTGCCGGCCGCCTCATAGCCTTGCCAGCCCGTCGGATCGTCAAACGGCTTCTCGGTATCGTAGCGTAGCATGCGGCTATTGCCGTAGGCGCAGAAGTAGATGTGGCTTCCGTCAAAGACTAGGCCGACGTTCATGTGCATACCCAGCGGTTGGGCGTCAAACGTTTGCCAGCTGGTTGGGTTGGAAAAGTCGCTACCAACGGTATAGCGCAGCACGAGACCGCTGGTCAAAGGGGCAAAGTAAATGTGGTGTCCGTCGTAGAGCGCGCCGTCAAAGCAGGTGGCCTGCGGTGAGAGCTGACGGGCGTCAAAGACCTGGTAGCTCTGCGCCTCTTTGAGCGGGGCCTGCGTGTCGTAGCGCAGGATCTGTCCGCTGGGCTCGTTGTCCAACGAAGCGGACGGGTTGGCCCGATCGACGTCGGGCGCTGTCGTGTAGCCGGGACAGAAATAGATGTGGCGCCCGTCAAAGGCCAGACCCTGACCAGAGTGGGGAAACTCTGCGTCGTGTGCCGCCCAGCTGTCGGGATCTTTAAAGTCGCCATATGTATCGTAGCGCAGCAGGCGCGTATGGTGGCCGTGCCCGTCGTCGCGCGGATTAAAATAGATGTAGCGCCCGTCAAAGGCGCCGCCGTAAAATCCAACGGTGCGCATCCCGTCCGTGTGTCCGGCGTCGTAGGCTGCCCAGCTGTCGGGATCTTTAAAGTTGCCGTGCGTGTCGTAGCGCAGCACGTGCCCGTGGACCGAGTAGCGGTCTTGGTGGTCGCGCACGGGGCAAAAGTAGACGTAGCGTCCGTCCCCGACAGCGCCAAAGTAGCCTTTGGTTGATAGTCCGTCGGTGCGTCCGGCATCGTAGGCTGTGAAGGCGCTGAAGTCGGTTTGCGGGTGCCACTGCGAAACGAGCGGCTGCAACGCTTCGGTGCGGGTGACGGGGATGTGCACGCGCGCTGCGACGGTGAGCGCCTCTGTGGCGGGTAGGTCCAGTTCGAGGGTGGCGCCCTGCTCTGGGCGCAGACGGTAGGGAGGATGGTTGCTCATAGTTGTTTCACAGGTTTAATGGTTTGAGTTGGGAGCGCACGTCGGACGCCGTGATGCCGAGCTCTTCGTCGGCGCCGAGTTGAGATTCTACATGAAATGACCGTGCAGGAAAATACATAGGCAGTTCCGTAGTGTGAAGAGGGCCACATTTTATAGATATACAGTACAAAGGTGCGCAAGTATGCGCCATACGCGCCAGCGGGTAAAAGCTCTCCTTTGCGCATACGGGTAGTAAGGCGCTAGCTTAGCGGCAGGGCATGGGGTAGGTGTGCTCGCATTATGTAACGGGAGATCACAGCGTGGGGATTGGTATAGCGTGTATGGTGGGCGTGGTCGGCCTGTGGAGCATCGTACCTATTTTAGTAAAGCAGCTCTTGGCCGTATTCGATCCGTTTACCATTGCGTTTTTGCGTTCGGCACAGGGTGCAGGCTTTGCTCTGGCGCTGCTCTATGCGCGCGGGTATACGGTGCGGTCTATTTCTTGGTCGCGTTGGCACGTAGTAGGCGGTATGGGCATTGCCCTCAACTACGCGCTCTACGCGCTTTCACTTAGCTATACGACAGCCAGCGTCGGCGTGCTCGTCGTGCAGGTGCAGTACGTGGCCCTAACTCTGTTGGCTGTCGCCGTGCTCGGCGAGCGCATCGGGTTGGGCAAGAGGGCTGGTATAGGGCTCGTACTGTCTGGCATCGCCGTCGTGGTCGCGTGGGGCAGCGACGTAAGTGTACTGTTGGCGCCTGACTATATGCGCGGCAATGCGATCATGCTGTTTTCGGGCTTGGGCTGGGGCATCTACGCCTTGTCTAATAAGGTGCTGGCTCCCCGCGCATCTAGCGGTGCGATCTTGGCGCCGATGATGGGTTTGGGCGCCCTGCTTATCGGCGTGCTCGCCGCGGCGTCCTTCCAACTGCGCTCACCGCCCGACGTGCAGGATCTGCTTTCGATGGTCGCTTTAGGCGTGGTGGGAACCGGGCTGTCTTTTACGCTTGTTTCCGAAGGCATGAAGCGGCTCAGCGCGACGCTGGCCGGTTCGATCACCACGGCTACGCCCATTACCCAGATTGCGCTGGCCAATCAGGTACTCGGCGAGCCGTTGGGCTGGCATATCGCGTGGGGCGGTGCGTTGATTATCATCGGTATACTGGCGATGGCGATGGCTGAGCGTTATGCGTCAAAGGGAGATCCTGGTTCGTAGTCCTTGTAGCCGTTTTCCCGAGGCCTACGTGCGCATAAAGTTTTGTATCATGTGCAGATTGCCTGCCGTGAGCCCACCGTCAACTGCTAGGCTCTGTCCCGTGATCCACGCCGCGTCATCGGAGGCAAAAAACAGCGCGGCGCGTGCTATATCATCGGCCGTTCCCACCCGCTGCAGCGGATACCACTGGCCGGCTTGTGAAAAGGTGTCGGGCACTTCGCGTAGGCGTTGCGCCCAGGCGGGTGTATTGACGCTGCCCGGACACAGCGCGTTTAGACGAATGCCGTGCTTTCCGTAACTGACGGCTAAGTTTTTTGTAAGGTTGATAACGCCGGCCTTTGCTGCGCCGTAGGCCATTAGGTCGTATGCGGCCAGTCCGTTAACTGAGGCGATATTGACCACGGCGCCGCTGCGTTGTTCGACCATGTGCGGCAGCACGGTCTTGGTCAAGCGCGCCGTTGCCGTCAGGTTTAACTCGATGTCCCGATTCCACTGCTCGTCTTCCATATCCAACAGGTCGTTGGCGCATGGCCCGCCCGCGTTGTTGATCAACACGTCGATGCGGCCCCACTGTTCCCTCGTCTGATGTACGAGTTCGATTACCCTGTCTGCGTGAGTTATGTCCACACAGAAGCGCAGCGCTTCATGTCCGTCGTCCGTTAGGTCTTTCCAGGTTGATTCGACGGCCTCAGACGACTTGTCGACGAGGCTGAGTCGGGCGCCCTCTTGGGCAAAGAGGTGGGCAACGGCTTCTCCTATGCCAGAACCTGCCCCCGTAACCAGCGCAATTTTATTTTCTAACTTCATAAAAAGATCTCTCCCGGTTGCTGCGGTGTGAACAATAGTCATGGGTCTTTTTTGACAGTGAGGCCCCGTGCCAACGGATCTAAATCTGATGGTTAGATCTTCACCAATATAGGCCTTTTAAGGGTATTTTTTCAACGTTGACACTCTCGTACTACTTGGCGAGCTTAGCCGGTCTTATGCGAAGATGCGTACTGTGCACCATCTGGAGAGGGGGAATGTATTCATGCGTGTGATCCAAATAATATACTCGTCTGATGAGAGTCTTCTACGCTTGTGTGCGGACGATGGAAGCGAGGGGTGGGCACCCGGCGTAGCTGCGCCGATGGCTCAATCCATCATAGAAACCTATGGGCTCGTAGTAGAGGGCTGCTCTGTATGGGAGCGTGATCGCGCGTGGCGATCCTGTCGGGATGCTGGCCGCGCGGCCGGGTTGACTCCCGCGTCTTGGGGCTACGTCGATATAGCCTTATGGGACTTATTTGCTAAAGCGCAAGGCTTGCCTTTGTTCCGAGCAATTGGCGGCTTTCGCGATCGCGTGCCGGTCTATCGGTCCGGTTCAGATACGGTTGAATGCGATGTCGTGGTAGGCGAGGCACTGGCGGCGCATCGGGAAGGCGCCTTTGGATACTGTTTGCAGGCCGTATGCGCCGATGCGACGGTAGGCATGCTACGCGCGCTCAGGCGAAAAGCCGGTCCCGAGCTGCGCATCCTGTGCGACGGCAGACAGCGCTTTGATTTGGAAGAGGCCCTACAGATTGGACGCGCCTTAGAAGAAGTTGATGGCCACTGGTTTGCCGAACCGCTGCGCGACAGAGACGTCACCGGGCTGCAGCGGTTGTCCGACGCGCTGTCGGTTCCGGTGGTGGCCGGCGCCTTTATGGGCGATTCCATCTTAGCGGGAACGCGCGCTCTTACTACGCGGGCTGTCGACCGCGTTCGGATGGTGCTACCCGACGGGGGCGGGATAACAGAAGCGCTCAAGCTGGCGCGTGGCGCCGAAGCGCTGCAGATGAACTGTGAAATTGAAGGGCGCGGCGCCTGTGGTCTGCAGGCTGCGGCCCACGTTATGGGTGCAGTACGCAACGCTGAGCTACTGGAGGTTGGTTTTACACATGAAGTGGGGGCTTTACCCGCGCTTGAGCAGGGCCATTTGCAGCTGTCGATGGATCCGGGTCTGGGACTGGATTATGCCGAAGGGAGCCGCTCATGAAGATTACCAAGGCCACGTTTTATCTAAGCGAAACAGAGCCGCAGGTGCGCCAAGTGCGCTATGCCGATCGTGGCGGCATCGACAAAGTGCCGCCGGGTCTGTCGGGCCTGTTCACCCACTGCGAAGGCATTGGTCCCGAGCCCGACCTGCACATTGAATACGCGACGGACGGGCCCGTGCCGATGTACGGGCTTCAGCTACGTTTGCACACTGACGGTCCGCTCGATGCGTATGCCGACTGGGGTAGCGGTTACAGTGCCTCCGAGCTGGAGTGGAACGCCAAATTAGCCCTGTCACGTTATATGCCGATGATCGTGGGGGTCGACGCCTTTGACCGCGAGTATATCTGGCAGCGCATGTGGTACGCGCAGCGCTTTTTCTACACGGGACGCCAGCCGCTAGACACCATTGATCGCATGCTGTGGGACTTGGCCAGCCGACACGCGCGCCAGCCGATTTACAAGCTGCTGGGCGGCGCCAGAGAGAGCGTGCCGGCCTATGGCCTGATCGGCGGTCGCACGATTGATGCCATTGTCGAAAGCGCCATGGACAAGCGTGCACAGGGCTTTATTGGCGGCAAGGATCACTGGTATCGCGGCGTGGAGGGCAATGCAGAAATGGCGCGCGAGCTGCGCGCGGCAATGGGAGACGATTTTCTCCTCTTGCATGATCCGGTCGAGTCCTACACCTGCGAAGAGGCCATTCGCATCAGCCGCATACTGGAAAAGTACAACTACGAGTGGATCGAAGAGCCCTTACAGGACTACGACATTCTCGGTTTGCAGACTCTGTGCAAAGCCGTCGACCTGCCGGTGCTAGCGCTGGAGTGGATTGGCGCCATTGGCGGTCAGCCCTTTAACGCGGCCCCCTACGTGGCGCTGGGCGCTACCGATATCGTGCGCCAGCGCGGCATTGGTATTACCGGACAGCTCAAGGTCGCGCAGATGGCCGAGAGCATGGGCGTGCCGGTGCACGGCGGCGACCCGCACGTGATCTTAGGCGTGGCCAACGACCCGCTCTTTGAGGCGTTTATGGGGCTGCAGCCCGAGCCACCCAAAGAAGAGCAGGACTGCCGCGGTCAGCTCGTGGTGGGCGACGGCGTTGCGCGCATTGCCTGGAGCGACCGACCCGTCGTCGAGCCGGACTGGGACGAGGTCGCCCGCACGGCGCTGATGGTTATCGAGTGAGCGCAGACGCATCGCCGCGTCCTGGCGACGGCGCGGCAGACGGGGACGATGCCAAGATTCGCAGGCTGCCGTGGGCCCTGCTCAGCGCTGCGCTGGGCAGCGTATACGGCAACCTCGGCGCGGTCCTCGTGCTCTACTATGACGAGCTGGGCCTGCCCAAGACGCACATAGGCCTGCTCAACGCGCTCATTTTTCTGCCGGGACCGCTAGCCCTTTTTGTCGCTCCTCTGGCTGCGCGCTGGGGGTTTAAGCGTACCTATCTCACTTTTTATAGCACGCGCAAGGTCGTCTTTGCTCTGCTGGCAGCTAGCCCTTTCGTGCTGCACCAGACCGGGTTAGCTGGGGTCATGGTTTTTACGGTGGCTGTGATGGGGACCTTTGGCGTGCTGCGGGTGATTGCCGAGACCGCGTTCTATCCGTGGGCCTACGAGTTTGTGCCGCGCCGCGTGCGCGGCCAGTTTTCGGCCATTAACAACATCGTCTCCACCGTTTTTGGGTTGGGCGTGGTCGCGTGGATGGGCCACTTTCTATCGGAGGGGGCCGACCTGCAGGCCTACCAAGTGCTCGTCCTTCTGGCCGCCTCTTTTGGCTTGCTATCCGTGCTGGTAAAGATGCCCATCCGCGGCGGCGAGTCGCAGCCAGAAAGCGTTTCCCAGCGCGCCCATTTTTCTCTCCTGCGAGAGGCGCTGCGCGACGCGCCCTTCCGGCGTTTCCTTTGGGGGTTGGTCATCATATCGCTGGCCACGCACGCCTGGGGTGCGTTTATCCCGCTCTACCTGAAAGACGAGGTCGGTCTCGATGCAGGCACCATAGTGCAGATGCAGACCTTCTTGTTGATTGGCACGCTGGTCTCTAGCTACGCCTGGGGTTGGCTGGCCGATCGGTTCAGCGGGCGACTCGTCTTGCTGAGCGGCGTGCTGGCCATGGGCGTGCTGCCACTGATCTGGGTGGCGATGCCCCGCCACAGTGAGCTCGGCATCTTTTGGGCGGCCGTCGCCGCCGCGCTGTGGGGTGGCGGGTCTATTGGGTTCAGCATTGGTCAGGACCGCCAGCTCAACGTCGATTTGGTGCCGGCCAAAAAAAAGACGGAATACATGGCGCTGTTTTATACCTGGACTCAAATAGCCGCCGTAGTGAGCCCGCTGTTGACCGGATGGGGCTTGGATCAGGTCGGCGCTTTGCGCACGGAGCTGTTCGGCTTTCCCGTCGGACCGTACACGCCCTTTTTCACATTCAGCTTTGTGGGTATTGTTGCCGGTGCGCTCGTTTTTTGGCGCGCGGAAAGGGCGTAAGCGGATCCAGCGGGGAGTCTGTCGGTCACGCTTCCTCCGGCGTCCACGCCGGGCGTTCTCGTGCCTCTAAGAAGCCCTCGTTGGTCGGCGCTAGCTTCCACATTTCAAGCGACTTGATCTGCGTGGGCTGTCCCACGCTAAATGCGGCTAGGGTCCGCTGGTCTGCGTAGTCTGGATAGACTGCGACGAGAGCTTGCCGATCGTTGATAAAAATCTCCACTAAATAGTGATCGACAAAGATGCGCAGCTCGAGGTCCTCACCTTCGGCTAGGTCGTTCACAGCAAACGGCGCCTCGCCGTCGCCCAGTCGAACGGTGCCACTGTCGGGTCTGAAGACGATGGGCAGGCCCTGCCCGCCGCCGGCAAAGAGCACGAAGCCAAAGAGCTTGCGCTCGACATCCTGACGGGCTAAGCGAATGCGAATCTCAACGGCGTGTTCGTCTAGTGATGTCAACGGCGCGAGCGCGGGCGCTTCGGTCGGAGGCACGACGTCTCCGTGTCCCTCTACGGGGTGGTCGATCGAGACATTGCACGTTTTGATTGGGTCGCGCCGCAGCGTTTCTAGTTCGCGCAGCGGGCGAATGCGCAGCGCGCCATTTTCGTCTAGGCTCAGCTCGCGCGGCAGCGATTGCACGGTCCTGTTGAGCACCGCGTCGTCGGGTCCGGCCGAGGTTAGCCAGGCCCACATGACGCGGCGACCGTCGGCCGTCAGCACGCTCTCAGGAGCGAAGAAATCGGTGCGCTTAAACAGGCCATATACCGGTTGATCATCGCGCCGCCAGTTCATGCGGCCGTGCCGCCTTGGCACAAACTGCTCAGCCGTCTCGTCCCAGTCTCCGATGTAGTAGCGGCAACCCATCGGGTGGCTGATGCACAGCAGCATCCACCTGTTGCCAAGCGGGAAAAAATTGGGACAGGAGATGTCTTCTCCGATGGCGACGTCTGGCATATCGCCGCGCATAAAGTCGCCGATATACTCCCAGTTTTTGAGGTCGTTCGATTTAAACACTGGAGGCTTTGACCCACCCGATAAGGCGTAATAGGTATCGCCCATGAGAAAACAGTCTGGGTCCCAATGTTGCATCTGCGCGTTGCTCCCATCGGCGTTTTTTACTGTTACGGGATAGGGCTTCTCCCAGGCCGATAGCTGACGGTCTTCGGCCAGGGCGATCTGGTTTTGCCCCGAGGCTTGACCGTGATAAATGACAGCGGGTTGTTCTTCTGCAGTCAGAAAGCCCGTGCCGCTAAACATGCCGTGTCCGGTAAAGGACGGCTGTAGTTTAGTAGGCTGCCAGGTCCAGTGTAGCAGGTCGGGACTCGTCACGTGGACAAAAGAAAAGGATGTGCCGTCGCGCCAGGGGTGGCGCAGGATGTAGTGTAGGTGATACGTGCCGTCGAGATAAAACGCTGCGTTGGGATCGCCGGGCAGGCTCTCGCCGCCGGGGTGCATTAGGTGATAGTGTAGCGAGGATTCGTTCATTAAATCTCCGTGTGTGTTGTCTGATGCGTTGAGCGTGCGTGCCCCTTGTCGACTCTGCTCTTTGAGGCCAATATATTATGCTACACGTAAACCATATGGGAGGGCCGCTGGCCGGGCAAGGAAGCCCATTACCTGCACGGTAAGCGCGCAGACCCGTAAAAATAACGGATGCGTAACATGAATGCACTTGATTGGCCTGAAGGCAAGCGCGGCGCTGTCTCTCTGACTTACGATGACGCGTTGCCCGTCCACTACGAACGAGTGGCCCCCTTGCTGGAAGATCACGGTTTGCGCGCGACATTCTACACTAACGTTTTATCTTTAGGTACCAACCCAGAGGCGTGGCGACAGGTGGCCGCTTGCGGTCACGAGTTGGGCAATCACAGCATTTTCCATCCCTGTCGCAAGAGTCCGCGTCATGGCTGGCTCGACGAGGCGTACGATCTGAAGACCTATACGCCGCGGCGCTGGACTGACGAAATGCGTGCGGCCGATATTGTGCTCAACCTGGTCGACGGCCGCACGGAGCGCAGCTTTGGCAATACCTGCTGCAATACGGAAATCGGCGATGGGGAAACAGCGCACAGTCTGGAGCCGCTTATTGAGGAACTCTTTGTCGCCGGTCGTGGGCCGCTGTGTGATCGCACTGTCACAGCCGACGGGCTTAATTTGGCGGCGCTCGGGCACTTTAGCGGTGACGCGCGCTCTTTTGAGGCGTTGCGCGAAGAGATTGAAGCAGGCATGGCTTTGGGGGGGTGGAATATTTACATGATACACGGCGTGGGGGAAGGCACGCACGGACTGTTTATTGACCCTGAGGAGCACCGCAAGCTAGTCGAGTATCTCGGTGGACAGATTGACATCTGGACGGCGCCGCTGGCAGATGTTGCCTCGCATCTGTGCGCCCAAGACGTGCGAGCGTGAGCAAAGTTTTCAATTGGCATGTTCTTTAAGAATTTAACGGCTTTTTCCGAATCTACTAAAAACGATCATTGTCTTCCGGTGCCCGACGGCTCGTTGGACGTTATTTGAGGCCCTTAGCATGGGCTACCCGGCGCGGTTACGATGCAGTTTTCGCGTCGTTGTTTTAATGGCAAAGGGTGTCTTAGCGCACTGCGCAGGTGAAAGGACGAAGGACTAGCGTATGAAATTGTGGATGGATATACAGCGAGACCTTGAAGGGGTCATGCACGATCACGAACGCATTCTCGACGCCTGGCACGCAGGCGGTGTGGACGGCGTGGTTTTTGGGCCGCTAGTGTTTGGTCAGGCGAAGCTGACGCAGGATGCCCAATCGTTACCGTCTAAGGGGCCCGTTGCGGCGACCTATGATCCCAATCCGGCCGTCTACAAACGATTAGGCGTCGAGCCACCGGCGGCACCCGAACACAAGCTGCCCGAGCGACGCGCCCTGCTGGAAAAAACGATGACATCGACCAGAGATCGCGGTATGGAGGTATACATCATGTATGCCGACGGCGGCGCCGGTCCTGGCGGTACGGGTCACCATCTACACGATCCCAAGACGACGGCTGCACGCGTAGCGCGCATGGTCGATACGCTAGAGCATTACCCCATGGCCAACGGCGTAGTGATGGACGGTCCCGAGTGGGGCTATGAAATGGCGCCCCACCACATGAACCATCGCTCTTATTTCTTTAATGACTTGCCGGAAGCCGTTGAGCCTATGGCTAAAGACTTGGGTTATGACTACGCGGCGATGGTGGCGGCCAAAGACCGGCTCTTAAATCGCTTTCACAACCTTGACCCCAAGCGCATCCGTTCCAACGCGCGCGGTGGCATAGTGGGCGCTTATCGCATTCTGGGCGCCGATGCCGATCTGATGGCTTGGCTATCCTTTCGCTGCGAGACGCTGACGCGCAACTTTCGTCATGTGCGCGAGGGAGTCGCTGCCCACTTAGACCGGCCTGTGCGCATGGGCTGCGGACCGCGCTCGGCAGCCTTTGCGCCCCTGTGCGGCTACGACTTTGTCGACCTGGCCGAGTTTATGGACTTTCTGCTGCCTAAGCACTACTTCTTTCACCGCGGCTTTGACGGGTTTATCGGCACGGTCTATCGTTATGCGCAAACGCTTATGGAGTGGAACCCGAGGCTGCGCGTATCCGACACGCTAGAGGTGGTTCAGGCGCTGTTTGGTATCATTTTGCCGGGCGTAGAAGACGATATGTTGGATTTTGAAAGCGCGCTAAGCCCCGAGTTTTTCGAGCAGGTCGTCACGCAGGAGACAAAGCGCGCCATCGCTGCCGTTGACGACCCCGAGCGCATTGTGCCCTGGTTAGATACAGGGCGCTTTCCCCACGATGGTGATCCGATGAGTGCGCGCGATCTGAAGATGCTGCTCGACTCGGCCGAAGCGGCCGGCCTGCGCCGTTTTAACTACCACCATCAGGGCAACCTGAGTTCCGGTGAGTGGGTCGTTATTAGTGACAAGTGTGGCACTCGCTGGAATCCGCGCACGAGCGACTGGGCGCCACCAGACGAGCTGGTGCTATAGAACGTGGGGGCCGTGTGCTCACGGTATAATCAGAAAACACACTAGTCCAACGGAGGGATCTTATGCCGTGCATTACCGCAACTACGCCCGCCCAAATCGTGCCGTCTTGGGCGTTGTGGCAGCGCCAACTGTTGCGCGCGATGGACGACGTCGTCGAACCCTATCTAGCGCATTTTACTCGAGAAAACGGCGAGTTTATCTGGGATGACGCCTGGGGTGGCGGGTCGCCAGACGATTATTTCGAACCCTTTTTCAACTGGCCGTTGGTTTATTTAATGGGTGGCGGGGGCCATCTGCTCTCCTTGTCTGAGCGCCAGTATGATGCGGTGCTAGGCCAGCTTATGCGGCTGGGTTCCTACCATAAGGAATACGGCTTTCGCGAAGACCAGATGCACCAGTCGGAAGCCGACGTGCTATTCTACCACCTCTGTTTAGCCCGGCCCGATAGCGAGGTGCTGCAGGAGCGGGCGCGGCGCTTTGCCGGCTTCTATCTCAACGAAGATCCCGAGGCGATCAACTACGACCCCAAGCACAAGATTGTTTTGTCCGGGCTTAACGGTAGCAAGGGCGCCGTCGTATCTGATGGGGGCGAACCAAGGTCCTATAGTCCCGTGGGTACGACAATGGAGATTTACGGACTGCCCTTTTTTGATCTGCCGGGTATCTCTTCTGTGCAAGACTTGAGTGATCCGGCCAACGCTCGGTGCATGGGGGAAGCCATGCACGCGCGCTGGCGCGCCGGGGACGCGCCGGCTAATCTGGCAATTACCTCGATGCTGACCAACGCCTTTTTGCTGACCGGCGAGGAGAAGTATCGCGCTTGGGTCGTGGACTACACGGATGCGTGGATGGAGCGTAGTCGCGCGCATGATGGACTGCTGCCTGACCAGATTGGCCCGTCGGGGGCCGTGGGTGAATACGTGGGTGGCAAGTGGTACGGTGGGCGCTACGGATGGACCTTTCCGCACGGCTTTCTCACGCTGCATTTTGCCACTGTTGATGCGGGTGCCAACGCCTATTTGCTGACGCGTGACGAACGCTATTTGGACCTGCCGCGCCGGCAGATGGATCGCATTTTGGAACAAGGCGAGCAGCGCGACCCGCGCGACGAGCACATGAGCGGTCGTGCCAACTGGCAGCAGCAATTGGAAGCGATACCGCCAGGTGAAAAAACCTTTCTCGTGCCCTATCGCTACGGCGATGCGGGCTGGTTTGATTGGATGCCGATGGGGGCGCTCTACCCTGTTTACCTGTGGCACTTGTCTATGCGCGACGATGACTGGGAGCGTGTCGAGCGGCTGCGGCAGCTCGAGGCCAACGACTGGGAAGCGGTCTACTCGTTTCGCGACAAGCACGACGCCGGCCATGAGCAACCGTGGTCGCGTTTTCTGGCTGGTGCCCATCCCCACTATCCCGAGCAGATTCAGCAGGCTAGCTATGCGCAGATCGTGCGTCGCATGGCGCAGGTGTGCCAAGACAAGGACGTTGGCACGCGGCACCACATACACCACTGGCAGTGGGGCAATCCTGTGACCTCCGAAGCGCTGGTCCAGCTGACATTGGGTGCACCGCAGCCTATTTACAACGGTGGCCTGCTGCACGCGCGGCTGCGCTACTTTGACACAGAGGCGCGCCGTGCGGGCCTGCCGCCGGACGTGGCCGCCCTCGTTGAGAAACTGGAGGCCGATCGCACGGTCGTGCGTTTAGTCAATACGAGCGCTACCCAAGTGCGTACGCTGCGGATGCAGGCCGGCGCCTTTGGCGAGCATCGCTTTACCGAGGCGCGCTTCCAACAGCGCACCAGCGAGTGGCCCGGTGGGTTGGGTGGCTATGCAGGCACGTACAGCGCCGAGCCTGTCCTGCGCGAACAGGCTGTGCTGCCGCTGGCCGACGGACACGTCGACGTGCAGCTGCCGCCAGGCAGCGAGCTGTGCTTAGATTTGGTCACCGAGCGCTACGTTAACGAGCCGTCCTATGCTCAGCCGTTTTGATCGTACGGGGTGTCCCATGGGCTTGGATGCTTTTCCTGAGCGCTCCGTACAAGCGCTTAGGAAAAATGATATGAACCTGTAACGCGTTTACTAACGGCTCTCATTCGCGCACACGCCAAGAGAGGTGCTATATGAGCTTACTCACCTCAGCGCATAGGGCGCATTTTGAAGAGCACGGCTACATGATAATAGAAGATGCCGTGCCCGCCCATCTGTGTAATGCTGTCGTCGAGGCGATCTTCGCTTTTTTAGAGATGGATCCCAACAATCCGAACGACTGGTACCGCGCGCCGCATAAGCCGGGTGCGGGCATGGTCGAGATGTACCAGCATCAGGCTATGTGGAACGTCTACCAGCATCCGCCAATTCACGAAGTCTTCAAGGATTTTTACGGTACGGAGCGTATTTGGGTTCATCCCGATCGCGTTAATATGAAGCCGCCGTGCCACGCGGATTATCCAGAGTGGGACCATAAAGGCATGTATCACTGGGACGCGGATACGTCCGTGCTGCCGGTGACCTTTGGAACGCAGGGCGTGCTCTATCTGACGGACACGACAGACAACCAAGGGTCCTTTGTCTGCTGGCCCGGGGCGCATAAGTCCCTCATAGACCCCGATCAGCCCTGGCTGCCGGAAATTGATCCCGCGCAGTTTGTGCAGATTCCCGGATCGGTTGGGTCTCTGCTGGTTTGGCATCGCGCACTGCCGCACGGCAACGGGCGCAACACCTCTAACAAACCGCGTTTGGCGCAGTATATGAACTTTTATCCGGCGCCGGATCCAATGGACGAGGAACGACGCCAAGAGCGCATTAGCTTGTGGCGGGAGTGCCGCGCTTTAGGACGGGGAGCCTATCCGGGCGATCCTCGTGGATGGGAGGTGAGTCACTACGGACCAGCCGAACTGACGGCGCTCGGGCGTAAGCTGCTTGGGATAGATGTGTGGTGAGAGCAGTGTGTGCTGTGCACACCGCCTCCTGTCTGAATTGAACGGAAGTCGGTGTGCACTAGCGAAGGTGAGGCGTTTTACTGGGCGGCAGCGAAAGCTTCTAGCTCTTTTGACAGCTGGGATTCGAGCGAAGTTAACAGCTCGTCCGTAGCTATTTCTTTAGGGGCATCATGGTCCGCATGCGTCGCGCCATCGTGGCTGTGGGTAGCCTCCCCCTCAGTGTGAGACATAGTCTGTAACATCATGCCCATCTCAACCATCTTACGCATCTGGGGATTCTTGAGTGCCTTTAACATGCTCTGTACGGAGTTCATGGCGTCTGCTCGCAGGGTGCTTCTTGAATCCTGACATCCGCCCTCTGCCTTAGAGCGCAGTTCGCCCATCTGGTCGCCAAGTTGTCCATACATAGATACAGCAAACAGGGTTAGCGGACTGGGGTGATGGTGCGCGTGCTGCGCCACTTCTTCCTCTGCCGGGGCGGCGGCCTCCTTTAGTTTCATTTGGCAGCCGCATCCGCCGCAGGCCTGCGCCTGGTAAGCACTGGCAGCTACGAGGACGAGTGCGGCTGTTAGTAATTTGATGATCATTTCGTATTCTCCTTGTAAAGAATTGTGTATTTCATCTTCAAGTGATATATCCTATTTCGCGTTGTAATCAACGCCGGACAGCGAAAATATTTTCACAGCATTCTGTTTGTGCAAGTCCACCAGCGATGGAGATAAAAAGTGGATTGGGTCATTACACATATGACATAGGCTGCGCAAGATGCACCGCGAGGACACCTGCGCATTGCTTTGATGGCGCGCTGTTTACTAGAAGCGGACATAAACCTTGGTTTGCCCGAATGATAGTAGACTATATGGCCGAACCCTTGATGGCGTTCGCAAGGGATGTATGAGAACTTAGCAGCGTCGCGTGCGTTGCGCCGAGCCGGTGCCCGATGGTCCCTTTCTTTCCCATCCCGTCGCGCTTTTTTTATTCAAAAATAGATAAATCTGCTGTCGAATTGGCGCACGTAATGTGTAAAGCTCCGTATATTAAGTTTCTCTCAAGAAATCATAAGGTAGAAGCCACGTGATGGACAACTGTTGTTTGTGTTGTTTCCGAGGTGCCATGAAAATACAATTGCGCGCACATTCATCGCGATAAGCACACGGTCGTATGGCCTCAATGCAACGAGTTATCATTCGCTCGTCTCATAAAGCACTGTTTTTCGTGACAAGTGAGCATTATTTCGTTCTCGGTCCGTTTGGCACGTAATTTACCATCGGGAGTTTGAGGTAGAGATGCTTCTCAATATGTTCAGGCAGGCCTCAGTGCGTTTGTCGCAGCGCAATTGGTGGGAATGGTCTCGGTTTAACAAGCAAAGAAGGAGCTTCAATTGGAACTGTCTGTAGTGGGATCGCTCATAGGGTTGCTCGTTCTAAGCAGTTTAGGCTTCACTGGGTGGAAAATTTGGCAGAGTACGATCGGCAAGACGCGTCGGCGCGATTTTATCGCACGCTATCGGTTTAACGAGTCGTTGCGCGCAAAGATTGCCGCCGACTTACCCGATAACTCATTGTCGGATATCGACCTCGTATTGGAAGGACTGCGCCAGTTTTTCACCATTGCCCATCTGGCAGGTAGGGCGCGGATTGGCATGCCCTCAAAGGTCGTCGATATTGCATGGCATCACTTCATCCTGCATACAATTGACTATCACGCCTTTTGTAAAGGGGCTTTTGGCCGCTTCTATAACCACATGCCGTCTTCCCCGGTTGAGCAAGCCGAAGACGTGCAGATGGAGCTTAGGCGCACGTGGAGTATCGCGTGTCGACTGGAAAACGTCGATCCCGGACATCCAACGCGTATTCCCTTACTCTACAGGCTCGATGCGATGCTCAAAATAGAAGATGGACACTACTACGAGTTGGTTGAAGGACGTGTGCGCTACGGAAAAGTGCGAGAGGAGGACCGCGAAGAAAAGGGTTCGTTGGCTACGCCCGTAGTGCTGTGCGGCGGCATGCTCGTAGGCTGCGGTGGTGGATCTTCTGGCGGTGGTTGGAGCTGGGGTGACGGCGGCGGCGATGGTGGAGGCTGCGGCGGTGGAGGCTGCGGCGGTGGAGGCTGCGGTGGAGCCTGAGAGAACGTTATGTCCGATTTACTGCTTATCACGCTCGTCGTGGCAGTTGCGCTCGACGCTGTTGCAACGTTTATAGCCATTAGGCGGAGCGAGTTCACTTCTTTCCAAAAGAAGGCCCAACTGCTCCTCATCTGGCTGGTGCCTTTTGTGGCTTCTATCGGCCTCTTGGTCTTTTACAGAAGCATGGATGACAAGACCCATCGCAAGTCCTCTGATGATGCGCCAGGTATTGGATCGGCTGGAGGAGGTGGGTTGTGAAAACTGCGTTAGCTGTGCTCTGACATACATTCGCTGATTCATTCTTCCTGTTACATGCAAAAAAGGGGGATGCCTTGTGAAGTGTATCATGTGGACGGCCTCTGTACTGCTCTGCTCGTTATTGTTTTCTATCTCTGCCGATGCTACGGAGAGTCCCTACGTCCAATCGGACAGTGATCCCATGCAGGCACTAAATATCTTTTTTCGCACCACCTATGCCCATGCTCGACGGGATGTGTTGGAGCACAGTAGTCCTATCATCGTCGCAACGGGCAATCGACTCATTCTTATCGATCAGGGCCAGCGCACCGTCGGCACTGTGGTCGATCGCGCCTACCACGACCTGAAGACCGTTGCGCACACGCCCATCGCCGTATACTGCGCTTTGGCAAGAGAAACCGATGGGCCTCTGGAAGAGGAGGTGACTGAACGCCTAAAGAGGTTCATACCTCTAATAGACGGTGCGCTAGACGTTTTCGAAGGGGGCGTATACGACGCAGAGGATACGCCGCGTCAGCAAGCGGTGTTGAAAGGGTGTAGACAGTTTGTAAATGAGGTGCTCCGTGCAGGTCGCGTTTCGCGGAGTGAGTTGATCAGATTTATTCGACAAAACGTGGGTCATGCCCAAGAGAATCTAGATCGGGCGACGGCGTATCGTATCGATAATTATCACGCGCAAGCCACGGCGTGGCGGGCCGAGCTCGGACCTGAAAAGTGGGCTGCGTTGCGTGTAGTCATTCCCGGTTCTTCCATGGCCCGGCGGCACAGTCTAACTACGCAGTATTTTGCTAAACTGCTCGGCGAGCCGGGCGAGAGTGATCGGATTGTCTACGCCGAGTCGCTTTTTGATGAGCAGAAAGCGTTGGAGCGTTTGGGCACGCATCTGTTCGATATGCAGATAGGCGAAGACTTTTTTTCGGATCGCTGGCGTATGCACCGAGATGCACTTGGCGCATCTGCTGCGCACTATCTGGATGCGCTATCGATGGACTAGCGCGCGGCGCATCGATCTCCTATTTGAGGATGGCGATGCGTCGGCTCATCGACTGGCCTTGGGCCGTCAGCCTGTAAAAGTACAGCCCGCTGGCCAACGCAGATGTGTCAAAGAGAACGCGGTGCGTTCCAGGTAGATAGGGATCTTCTAGCACGCGCCGAACCAGCTGTCCCAATGCGTTGTACACGTCTAAACGCACGTGCATCTGATGGGGCACCTGAAAGCTAAATACGACGCTCCCGTTAGATGGGTTGGGATAGGCTGGATGCAGCGTAAATGGCTGGGGCTGTTCTGCCGCGCGTGCGACCGAGGTCGAAGGCGCTGTTTGTAGACCCGGTCCGTGAAAGTCGATCCAGTTCACGTTAAACAGGCTTTGGTTGTCGTTGGTTGCCCGCGTGAAGACGAAAAACAACGCGTGGGTTCCCCCGGGATCGGAGACGGGTAGGCCGACGTTGGTATACTGCTGCCAGGCACCCGTAGAGGGCACGCGCACGCGCCCTATGAAAGGCCCCTCTGCGCCGTTGAGGCGGACGTCGATAAATCCGCCTGCGTTCGCCGATGCCACGCGGAAAGTCAAAGAATCTATGCCGGCCAGACTGATGGGATTGAACACGATATAGTCGCTGTGTTCGATCCACCCAATATTTTTTCCTCCGCCCTGCGCGTCCCCTGTATCCTCTAGCTGCACGCCCTGCTGTTGGGTGTAGTGTTCTGCCTCTTTGCGTCGCGGCTGCAGCACGATCCCCGCGCTGCCCGACAGCGGCTTGACGCCGTCGGCTCCCCGATCTTCGTACAGGGCTTCCACCACGTAAAACAGGTCATCGGCCTTGCTGCCGTGTCCGGCGATGGTCTCTATCATGCCCTGGCAGCGCTCATACTGTTCTTGGGGATGGTTGTGGTCGTCGTGGCCGACAAAGGCCTGCACGCGAACGCGGTCGCAGTCGATGACGGCGTCTTCGGCATCGGTGATTTCGACGCGAAAGGGAATGGCGTCACCCCAGTCGAAGATTCCGCCGTCGGGTGGCCACGCCAACCGCACGTTTGGGCGCGTATTGCCGGCGGAGATGCCCAACTGGGTGCTGGACTGTTCGCCGCTTTCATCGGTAACAGTCAGAGTGGCCGTGTAGTTGCCCGGCTGGGAGTATGTGTGGGTGAACAGGCTGGACCGGCTATCGACGGTGCCGTCGCTGTCGATATCCCACGCGTACGACAACCGGGAACCGGGATCGGGGTCGTATGAATCGCGCGCATCAAAAGCTACGGTGAGTGGTACGCTGCCGTCTGTCGGAGTGGCCTCTAAGCGGGCCGTGGGTGGACGCATACCGCGTGCATACTGCAGGCGCACCAGCTGGGCATCGGGATTATCTCCCCAGAAACCCGTTCCCCACTCTATCATATACAGGGCGCCGTCTGGGCCGACCTTCATATCGATTGGACGCTGGAATTCAATCGTGGAAAAGAGGGGGTCGATTTGCAGGAGGTTGCCCGCGTCGTCAAAGTGGGCCACGCGCAGCCAGTTGCGCACCCATTCATACAGGATGAAGCTGCCGTCGAAGTAGGGTGGTAGCGCGGTGGGCGACGTGGATTGGTGGTAGTACACGGGGCCCGCCATAGCCGTTCGGCCCTCCGCCGCGCCTAGTGCGGGAAAGTCGTCGGAGCCTCCGTACGGATACCAGATCCATGCCGGCTGTGCAGGCGGCAGGTTTTGCAGCCCCGTGTTGTTTGGAGAATCGTTGGTGGGTGCACCGCAATTAAAGGGGGCGCCGCTCGTTCCGTCTTCGTCCGTTGTGAACAGAAAATCGACGTAGGGGCGATTGTCTCCTATGCAGTAGGGCCAGCCAAAGTGGCCGCCCGTGCGCGTCCGGTTCCACTCATCTAGCCCTTCGGGTCCGCGCTGTGCGCTGGCCGAACTGGCGTCGGGTCCCACGTCGCCCCAATAAAGCCAGCCGCGCTGGGTATCTAGAGCCATGCGGAACGGGTTGCGCACGCCCATGACGAAAATCTCGGGCAGCCCGTCTCCGGGCCGCTGAGAAAATAGATTGTCGTCCGGCGTTCGATAGCTGCCGTCGGCTTGGGGAATAATGCGCAGTATTTTTCCGCGCAGATCGCGCGTGTTGGACGAGGTGCGCTGGGCGTCCCAGTCGGCGCGTCCGGCCCGTTCGTCAATGGGCGTATAGCCATCGGAGGCGAAAGGATTGGTGTTGTCGCCCACGGAGATATACAGGGCGCCGGTCTCGTCAAAGAGGAGGGCCCCGCCGGAGTGGCAGCATTCGTCGCGCTGGGTGGGGATGCGTAGCACGATCCGCTCAGAGGATAAATCGAGTTGGCCATCGCGCAACGTGAAGCGTGACACGCGCTGCACGGCTTCTGGGCCGGCAGGCGAGTAGAACAGATAGATGTGATCCGATTTGTTAAATTCGGGCGCTAAAGCGATGCCGAGCAGGCCATCCTCAAATTCTGTCGTTACGGAGAGCCGTCCGACTACTTCTGTCAATCCGCTGTTGGGTTGGTACACTTTGAGTGCTCCGCCCCGCTCAACGAAGAACACGCGGCCGTCTGCTGCGATGTCCAATGCAATCGGGTTCTGCGTCGAGTCGTCGAGTATAACTTTTTCGTAGTTGCTATCCATTGACGCGCCGCAGTCGCCGTCGGCTAGCCCGGCCGCATACTGTATCCCTCCTAGCAGGTGCTGTAGAAACAGGTCTTCTGCGTAGCTCTTGGCGGTATGTCCTCCCCCTGTGTACCAGGAGCGACCGCCCTCGTATGCATGACACCAGGCGATGGGGTGGTCGATGCCCTGGTTGCCCCCTTCGTAACTGGCTTCGTCCAATACGGCCAGCACGTGTACTCGACCGCGCGGATTCATCCGGTAATTGTACCATTCGTCCGTGCGCAGCCAGCGTTTGGGAAGCATTGTCGTCGATGGGTGCACTGTGTCAATAACGCGAATTTCGGCGGTCTGTATGTGTGGGTGGCTATCGAAGTACGCGCCGACTAGCCGGCCGTACCAGGTCCACTCATACTCGGTGTCGGCCGCAGCGTGAATGCCGACAAACCCTCCGCCCCGCTGAATAAAGCGCTCAAACGCGGCCTCTTGGTCTGGGTCGAGTATGTCTCCCGTCGTGTTGAGGAAGACGATGGCCCGGTAGTGGGCCAGCGCCTCGTCGTTAAATACGGAGCGGTCTTCCGTCGCATGAACGACGAAGCCGTGGGCATCTCCTAGACCGCCGATAGCAGATACAGCGGCTGGAATGGAGTCGTGTCTAAAACCAGCCGTATAGGAGAAGACTAAGATCTCATCTGCACCATCAAGTGCCGATAGCGGAGTAGTTAAAAGAGAGAGGAGTGGGCTCAAGACGGCGCAGGCGTAGGAAAATAAATGGCGTAGGGGAAACAAGAATTGGATCATCGGTTCCGCATGTAATCGGATTGTTGGTTTGCGCCGCTCAGTAGAGCCGTATTGCCTGTGTTATCAGTGGACAATAAAATGCGATCGCCGGGCTGCCACAACCCCATGCGCAGCGAGTCGTCGTCCTAGCCCAGAGAGGGGCTCATTCCAGAAGTGTGATACTGTGTTAGGCCAAAATCGACTCGTTAGCAGAAGTTGGTGGCTTGGCAGGTCGCGTAATGGTGGTCTAGGTCGAGTTCGGCCAAATTAATGCGTAGCTTGTCGTCTGTTGCCCAGTCTTTGCCGTGATTGAACAGCCCCAACACGATTCTTTCGGGCGTGCGCCAGAGTGAAAACAATAAGCCAGGATCAGTGCCCGTTACAAATTTATTGCGCCAGTAGGGGTGATACTTCGCGTTGTTCGCGTTCCAGTCGAGTACGGGTCCGGGCATGACGGGCAGCTAAGAGATGTAGGGGCTGTGCCATGAATCATGCATCCACACCTACTGCGCTTGGATCTGCTTAGACAGATCGCGCGCGGCGGTCGGCGCCATCTATATTGGACATCCAACAGATGGCCACTCCCCAGCTCTGTGGAATGCTTATGCTGCGCATGCGCTCAATGGGCATATTGTCGACCCAGTTCAGCGTCATACTGCATTGCGTGGGAAGGCTTCTGTATCGAAGTAGATCCATTTAACGTGCAGGAGACCGCCGCCGAGATTAATGGATGTGTATGCCTAATCAGAAAATGCGTTATTGGACCTCTATCTTCTGCTTGTGACGTCACTTGATACATGCTTAACTAATACAAAAAATGGTTGGGTGACAGAAATTGCTTGACTTAACGTGTAGCTTAACGTAAGGATATTATGGCGATGTTTTTGATGAAATAGAATATTTCCCGCTGCACCTGTGATTGGGGCATTCAGATTACGAGGTTTTATCAATAGAGAATTTGGTCTAGGAACAGATGTATCATTGCTTTATAAGCCCCCCCGAGGAAGGAGAGAAACAAACAAGAGAGTTACCTTACAGTAAATTGTAAATGATAATTAATCAGAGCTGTTTATGTTTTTCACATACATGCTTATCTCACAACACTGAAGAAAGGTGGGTATTCGCAGATGAGAATACAGTCCAAACTTTCCCTCGTGTTTGCAATGGGTTTATCTGCTGCGGTTTCCGTCAACGCGCAGTTCCTGCATATAGGTAACCCAGATCTCCAGCTCCCAGATATGACGAGCGGAGGCAAACCCACGACGCTGGAAATTTCCGGTGTCAGCGACATGACCAACTATGCATTTGACGGTTCCGACGTGGAAATACCTTTCCAGCTAAACGGAAGCGGTGCAACGGTTTGGCTCATTATTTACACCGAAGGCTACAAAGCTCCTTTCACCATTAAAGGTGAGGGTCCTGGTCCGTATCAAGATCCGGAACATGCTAACCCAGGTTGGCATGTCGTAAACGGCACGGACGTCCTAGTATACAAATCCGCCGGTGAGCGTTTTGACGAAGGGGAAAACTCCATCGTCTGGAATGGCCGCGACATGGATGGTAATGTGGTCGAATCCGGATCGTATCAAATGTTCCTAGCTGCATTTGACGATGAGGCAACGCCTCACGTCGTAGGTGTTGCGGCTCGTCAGTTTGGTAGCGGCCAGACGATTTACATCAATCCCGACCGTGGCGAGTTCGTGAACTTCACGGGCGAAGTAGCCAATATGGAGAACGACTGGATCGCCGCCGGTATCGACGCATTTGACCTGGTTGACAATCAGTCTGTTGTAGACGCGTGCGGTGACCGCGAAGGGTGCCCGACGGGTATGCTGAGCGCAACGCCGCTAGATGGCAGCTACACCGAGTGGATCGGCAACAATCGCGGCGGTGGTTTTGGCTGGCTTTTCCGCTATCAGTACGACTGGGACACGCGCCAGATTACCATGCACGAAGATTGGGGTGTGGACGCCGGCGCTGAGCTCGGCATATTGAACATGCAGGATGCCTTGCCCGGCCGTCAGTATGCTTCTGCCACCAATCCCGACAAGTCGGTTGTCTATGCGACCGCCGGTGTTTCGGGTACGGTTAGCAAGATCGCCGCTTACTCCGTCGAGAGTGGTGCGCTCTTGGACGAGTGGGACCTTACAGATATGTTTCTGTACGACAACAAGGGAAGCGATCGTTCAGGTGGTCCCGGTACGTTTGCTCGCTTCTATAACGGTGAGCCTGATCCAGCCGGTTTGACCATGTCGGGACACCACACGTCGCTGACGGTTCGTTTGGATTACGACGGAAACGTCGTTTACATGAACCGCAACGGTGATGGTTTCGGTGATTCTAAGACCTTTTCGGAAGGCACGTTCGGCGATTTCGAATACGGACATACAGAAGCGCCCGCATTCAAGTACTCGCTCTACTCCACCAAGTGGGGTTGGGTAACCAACATCGAAGCTGGGTCAAACACGACGCAGAACGGTTTTATGTTGGGTGAGGACGGCTCGGGTCTGTTCCATTTTGAGCCTAAGAACATTCCGACGAGCTGGCCGCAGTACAACATTGTGGTCGATGAGATGGATGGCGATTGGGACGGTGTGTACATGAGCGTTGGTGGGTTTGGCGATGCTGCATCCGCTAATGACTTCGTCCCCGTGCCGGAAGAGGGCGCCTTGGCAATCCTCTCTCGCTACCCGATTGTCCACATGCCCTATGACCAGAAGCGCGCAATACTGGGCGATGCGCCAACGGCGGTCCACGAATTAGAAGGTGCTGCACTGCCCACTGATTACGCGGTCAGTGACGCTGCGCCAAACCCGTTTAACCCGGAGACATCGATCAACTTTTCGTTGCCTTGGGATGCTCCCATACGGGTCGAGGTTTTCAATGCGCAAGGTCAGAAAGTGCGCACTCTGCTTGACGATCGCATGAATGCGGGCGAGTTCCGCATTTCATGGGACGGGCGGGATGATAGTGGCATGCAGGTTGGGAGCGGTATGTATATATATCGCATCCAGGCACCTAACCTGAATGTTACGAGAAAAGTCACGCTGCTGAAGTAGCACAGCGGATTGTTTGCCTACGTAAGCCACCGGTGTAATATTACGCCGGTGGCTTACTGTTATTGATAGGAGGACTGACCTTGCGTTGGGTTCGATTTGCCTTTGTGCTCGTTTATACGTGGTCGCTACATGCACAGGCAGAGCAACAGGTTGTTACTACGTGGCCTACGACGACCAACTATTTGGGATTTGTTGACTTCGAGAAGGCAGTAGATGGTCGGATCTACGTATCGGTTGGAGGACGGTACGCCCTTTATTTGGGGGGAGACCTGGTTGGCGAAGGTGATTACGGAGCAGGCCTGTCCGTCCATGAAGTGTCGTTTTCGCGAAGAACTAATAACGTGGCGCTCGTCGTCGAAGATGAAGGAACGCCGGGTACGTTTGGTTTTCTTATCGCGTTAGAAACGGAAGAAGGGCTCATAGTAACATCTCCGAGCGACCGGACCTCTTCTTGGTTTTGGTCCGATTACCCGTTAGAAAATGAGTCGGATGCAAGTTGGATGAAGCTGAAGGCGAATCGATTGGATCGGCACACTGAAGATGGAAACTCGGTGAGCTGGAACCCGGTCCAAGAAGGATCGTTACCGACCGACTCGTTTGTCGAGGTGCCTGGGATAGACATGGAATCCGTCAAAAGTTTGGCGGGCTATCCGGGTGGTACTGATGGGGGGAGAAGCGGCCTGCAGCTGCGCTCCTTCAAGGGCGTTAACTTGGCGCTGGGATCCTACTCTGCTGATCCCAACATAGTAGATGGTGACATCAATACGTCCTTCAAATTTCGTCGCGGTGCATCGGCTTTGCTTCAGAGCGCGCAGACGGATTTGGGGAGGTTGGTGCCTATAAGCAAGGTGCGCGTGCTTACTGAGCCACCCTCCCGCGGCACGTTCGAAGATGTTTCTCTCAGAGGGTATAGCGTCTTTCTGAGCAAAGACGGTGTCGACTTTATCGAAGTCGGGTCGGCCAATAATATTATTGACTTTCAAGAAACAATTGTTGAATTCCCGACGATTTTAGCGCGCCATGTTCGCATGGTTGTGACGGACTTCTCTACTCGAGATGCATCGCCCCGCGTCGGTGAAATGGAGGTTTACGGGGAAGGGGTTGGGGCGAGCGGATACTATACTTCGCCACCCATGGATCTGGCGGAAGGTGCCCCTGTAAATTTCAGCGCGGTGCGCGCGTATGGTGACGTGCCAGATCAAACGGGTATGAAACTGCGCTTTCGAACTGGTAACGATGGGATTAACTGGCAAGAGTGGTCTGCGTGGCAGCCCGTCACAGAGACGGATCTGAACGTCGCCGAGCCACGCAGCCATATACAGTTTCAAGTCTCAATGGCTTCGCGTGATGTTTTAGTTTCACCCAAGTTGGATAGTCTGTCTATCAGCTATGATACGGATCGAATTCCTGTAAGCGCTGCAGAGTCGTGGATTGCGCCGCTTCAGGTTCCCATAGGGGAAGACGTAGATTTTACCTACCGCTTACAGGTCGGTATGGAAGGGGTGGAAGTTGAGGGTATAGAGCGGATGGCCATAATAACCCAGTGGCCTGCAGACGTTGACTGGAGTGCGATCTCGTCGACTGGCCAGGCTAAAGTAGATGCAGCGCGCTCGTACGTCACCGAAGACTCGCTGGTCATTTACTTTTCCCCACCTGTTAGTGAATCTACAGACCTCACGATTCCATTTACCACCCGTCTTCTTTCAGCAAAACACCGCTTTTCTTCTTTTCTTTACGCGCCCGAGTCACAAAACCCGCTCAAGGCTGACGAACGCATAGGTGTAGATGAAGTGAGTGGCGAGTCCTTTGCTGTTACGGTAACAACGAATGACTTTGAAATACCCATCCTACAAGACGTTGAAGCGGTTCCCGCTGTTTTCACACCTAACGGAGATGGCATCAACGATCGCGTATCGTTGCGGTTTACGCTGGGTCGCATGGAAGGAGCAACCCTGAGGCTGGAAGTGTACACCCTATCGGGTCGGCCCGTGCACACGGGCCACTATGAGGAGGTAAACGCGGGCCGTTATGGGGGCGGCTCTTCATCTGCGCTGGTGCGTTGGGATGGACGCGACGATGCGGGTCAATTGGTTGACCCCGGCTTGTACATATACAAACTGGCTGTTGCGCTAGATCCGACAGAACGCGTTTCGGTGGGATCCATCGGCGTAGCTTGGTAGAGAACATTGGATAATCGTCGAAGGTCGATGCGATTACAGCCGTTGTTCTTAGCGGTTATAGGGTTGCTTTGTGCCTCGTTGTCAGTCGATGCGCAGTTTATTTCGCGCGATTTTCGCGACCTCTGGTCCAATGAGGTCTTCGAAAATTACGGAACGGCCGGCTACAGAGACTACGACTACGACGAAGAGAACCGTCGTTTCGACCACTTCGGCAATCTGCTTATCGACGGCGTAGATATCGTGCGCTACAGTGAAATTCGCCGCGACCAAGTCGGCATACCAGGCAGCTACGAATCGCGCAATGCGCGTTATGACCGCTTTTTTGACAAGCTCATTATATCAAATGAAGGTTTTGGTCCTTGGTCGACGCGCTTGATTATTGGCGATCACATAAGGACGTTTTTCACTCCGATGACGCTCAACCTGCCACGGTTTAACGGAGTTCGATGGGATGGTGCATCGAAAAAGAACCGCTTCAGTCTACTCTCTTCGCAACTAACAGATCCCATCTTTGTCCCTTCCAATACAAACATAGATCAGAGCTTTGAAGATCGACGTATTTTCGGTACGTCGATCTTTGCCGGACACTGGGAGAGCCAGATCGGCAGCATACTAAAAATCGGTAGCACGTATGTCAATACTCACCGTTATGATGCCGAGTCTAGTGGCCGAGTGAATAATCTCAAGGGTGTGATCCCGCGGGTAATGGAAAATGGCTTGCGAAAGGTTTATGTCTTTGTATCCGATGATTCGCCAGAGGACGACCTCAACGGAGCGCTAGTTCACGAGTTAACGCTGGAAGTTGCAGGGCGAGAGGTCGCACCTATCCGAGTGAGCCGGATCGACAATCTGCTGCAGCAATTGCCTGTTACCAAAGACGTTTCCAGCACTGTTTTGCTTAGTCCGAATGAAATAAACTATCTCAGAAAAAACAGGTCGTGGATACGCGGCGTTATTGAGGCAAGTAACCAGCCCTTTTTTAAGGCGCTTATTGAAGACGTTACGGAACCGCTCGTCCAGATCCCCACGGTCTCACGTCCCGAGGCTATCAGCGGAACAGACCTTGTGGTCTACGAATACGACCTGCCTGACACGACTTCTAATATTCAGTTTGAGGCGGTAGTTGCGAATGATTACAGCATAGATGTGGTGGGCGCTATGCGCGTTCCCACCTTGGCTTCGGGAGATGATGATTTCTACTATGACTGGTACAATGCGGCGCGGGCAATAGGCGATCCGATGGCTTCTAGCAACACACGCCGCATACGTTTTGACTACGGATTTCCCACGGGTATTTCAATCGTTGGCGTGAACTTCGAGTCGTCGATTGGTGGTTTTTCAGCCAGTGGTGAATACACGCGCAGCACGCGCTTTTTCCAAGCGCCGTCTATAGATGGCCAACGGTTTGAAAGACAGACATCTGCGCTGTATGTCAACGTCTCACGGGAGATCGGTAGTAGCGCGTTGCTCGGGCTTGAATATTTTGACGTGCCGCATGATTACCGCACGGACTTTTCCATTTTTGAACGATCTAGTCGTGGTCCTACGCTAAGCGGTCGACTCTATGCTCCGTTTAACATGGTCGAGGATAACGACGACCTTGATCAGTGGCCGGATAGGATAGAACACGAAGATCCCCTAATACCATATCAGCGCTCGCTGGCCCAGGGTAATGGAGTGTATCCTGGCTTAGACCCTGACGCAGATGGAGTGTTGGATTTTGACGTCGATCGGGCGGGCGGTACGGACGCGTATCAGCCGTTCATATCCTACTACGCTGAACCGCCCGAGCTCGTATATGGAGATGACTTCAACAACAACGGAGTCGCTGATTTTCGCGAAAACGACAACTTGCCAGATTATGCCTATCCGATAGATCACAAGGGCCTGCACGCTTTTACGCGTAAGACGTGGTCATCGGGTCTAAACGTTCGATTGGGCACGTACAGGGTGCGGCGCAGTGCGCTGGGCGACAAAAACGAGACAACCTACGCAGAGGGCAGCTATGCGCACGAAATAGGTCAATGGGGTTCGGTACGAATAAACCATCGGATTCGATGGGTTGAAGACGAGATAGGTAACACGATCTACAATACGAACCCATCTTCTCTGCGTCCCGATCCACTACAAGACAGAAATAGTCTGAACAATCTGACCTACCTGGAAGCCAATCTGCAGCCGGCGGGAAGAATCGTCACGCGGCATATTGCTCTGTTTAACCACGTCAACCTGCGTGGTGATATATTAGCAGACCCGCTTATGGCGAAACCGGGTGCGACCGTAAAGGCTACGTTGGTGAACAAGGTTGGTTGGACGTATGACCGGGGGCGACTAACCGTGTTTCCGCAGTTTAAATACATTTTTCAATACGTGAAGTATCCAGACAGATCCGAACCTTATCGTCAGCGCCATTGGATTATGCCCATCCTGCGCGCCGACTGGCAGATTGGTCCAAAGACCAAGATCCGATCTGGCTTACAGGGGTTGCCCTTTTTCTCAGAGATGTCGCGCGACTCAGCGGCCTCGGACCAAAACTTTGACCGAGCGACCTACACAATTTTTGCTCAGAACAACAGCAATTATTTGGGATACGACTTGTCCATACTGATGGGTTTGTATCGAACCGAGCGGACCTATACCAACACGGCGCGGCCGGGTATCGGTTTTACGGAATACTTTTTCCGCGTGCTCATAGGGTAAGACATGAAAGAGTGCTTCGTACGCCCACTCATAGCGTTTCTCCTGACTGCAGGCTCTGTCGGACAGGCCGATGCTCAGCTGCTGTTTCGTCAGGGTGAGCCTTACACGAACTACGCCTTTGAGGGCTATCGTGCATACGAATCTCTGATTTTTGGTCGCACGCGTTCGCCGCAGTTTGACAACTTGGGTCAGTTTGTCATGAACGGAGTGAGCGTGTATGAACTTAACGAGTATCGGACCATAAACCCCGTTTCGGGCAGCATCATAACGAAGCCCAGCTTGTACGAGAGCTACCTAAATCGGCTTGTAATTTCTGGTGATAACTACTCCGGGGTGAACACTAAGCTGATTATCGGCGATCGGATACGCGCTAAGTTTACCCCGCTCACTCTGGACTTAGCTGCAATGAACGGTCTGAGGTTGGATTCGGATTTTGGGAATGGCTCTGTCGTTTTGCTCGTATCAAGAGTCGACAAGCCCATTTTTGAAGCCGTGCAGAACGCGGACAATAGTATACACGGAGATGAAAAGTCTGAGTTTCGTCCGCGCTGGAGCACCTACTTACTAGGCGGTGATATCCGCACCCAGCGGGGCGGAATGGATGCCGGCATAACCTGGGTAAACCAGTATAGGACAGATAGTTTTAAATCGCTTGACGAAACGACCTACAAGGGCACGCTGCCAACAACCGGTCGTGCTCCAGAATGGATCGTCGTGCGCGTGGCCGACCAGACGCCGGAAGATCTGGATGGAGTGCACGTTCGACGAGCCCAGATGCGCATAAACGGCGTGGCTATAGACCATCAGTTGGCCCCGTACGACAAGCTCAACCCAGAACAGTACACGCTCACGGTTACAGAGCACGTGGGCGATCTACTCATTCCGCCCGTACGTCGAGATAATAGTAATGACTTGGTCATCGAGTTTAACCACGCGGAGCCGTCCCCTGAAGGGTTGTACTCTATGCAGGGCGAGGAAAGCGCGCTCTTCTGGTTCAGAGTGCCCGGATATGTGACGACAGAGGGTGATACAGCCGTCGTTGACCAGGTATCGGTCGACTTTGACGTATCGGGAGACTATATCCTCGAGCTAGCAGAGGTTTTTGACGGAGCTTCGGCTAACCCAGCGACTTATTTCTATCGGGCCGCGTATGCTGACGGCAATCCGAGCGACGGATACTTTCAGCGCGTTCGTGTTCGCTACGGTCGGCAGACGGGTCGAACGCTGCTGGGTGGTCACTTCAATCTGGACTTAAAAGGATTCATGTTGCGCTCGGAGTACGTTCACAACCTCTCATTTAGAGCTTATCCATCTCTGATCACGACGAAGCTCAAGCATAAAACGCTTCATAGTAATGCGTTTTTCGTGGCGTTAAAACGCGACTGGCAAAAAATAAGCTTCGGTGCGGAGTACTTTTCAGTAGGCGAGAATTACTCCACGCGTCTAAGCGTGCAGGACGACGACTATAGAAGCTATTTCCAGTTTCTCACGAGTCCTTTCATATACCCGACAAACTTTAACGAACCGCGCTTGCCCGACTCAATTGAAGGAGAGCGTCCTGCACCGACCAATACGATTGAGTTCAATTCCGTTGATGATAACGACGACAAAGATCCATTTCCCGACAGCTACTTTCTGCGTAAAACGACGAATTTGGTGACAGGTGGTCGATTCATAGAAGATCCAGATGGCGTATTTCCTGGACTGGATTTGGATATGAACGGTCGGCCTGATATAAACGAGAACGACAATAGGATTCCGGACTACTTCGAACCCTTTCTGCTCTACCGGGTTAATCCCGATGCGTATGACTTTGGTGAGGACATGAATAACAACGGGGTCATCGACGAGAGAGAAGATGACGATGAGCCTGACTATCCCTACGAAGTTGGACAGCGCGGGTGGAACGTGTTCAGTCAGTATAGGCCTACGCCATATAGCGTTCTGACGACTGGCTATCACCGCGCGCGAGACTTTGCGTTGGGAGACGAAGCGCGGACAGCCTATGTGCGTTTAGAGTACGACCGCGATATTCCGTTCTGGGCAAAAGTCAGAGCAGTTGGACGTTCAAAGAGAGTGCACGATGATATTGCTGATAGAGTGTTTGGCTTGGGTCGCAGCCCGATATATTTGGAACCGGAGCCGATACCTCTGTTCTCACTTACGGATGAAGAGCTACGTAATCCGCTTGGGGTGGCCGTCCTGCAAGACGATCCTCTATTGCTGCGGGACAGTTGGATGCACACAGTCTACGCGAAGGCGACGTTCACGCGGTTTGAAAATTTCACGGCTGAGGTCAGCGTAAAGAGCGAGCGCAATTACCAGCAGGAGACAACACTACAGCCGAGCAATGTTGTATCGGACTTGGCCATTGTATGCAAGTCTCAATACTTGTGGAACCCTTGGAAGAAGTTACTAGTTCGATCGCAGATAAAATGGCTGCATCGGCGGCTTGTCGACGATGCTGAACGGATCGCGTCGGTTAAAGAACACTTTTTGTTCCCGATACTGCGTTTGGAGTATCCTGTTTCCGATCGCACATCGGTGAAGATAGGAGCTCAAGGAAGTCCCCTATTGCCGAGTTTGTACAGGAACAGGGTGAGCGGTGGCGTTGATTTTGATAGTCGCGTCTACCTGGCTCAGGTTAATAACACGTCGATGTATCTGGGGTATCAAGTCAACGTGAACTTGGGGTACGAACGTCGGTTTAGAGAGTTTTTGGATAAAGATCGCGAACAACAGAACACGGATTACTCGCGCGTTTTTCTTCGAGTCATAGCGGGGTTAAGGCCGCTATTTTAATTGCAGCTAGCATGATACAGAGCTTATCAAATAGACGAGTCGGGTCATCTGTCCAGCGATTTATGCGTCTTGTGTGCGTGATTGCTTTGCTGGCTAGCGACAGCTCTGCGCAGACTTCGGCTAGTAACCGCGCAGAGGAAACAAAAGAAATTGGTGCCCAAAGAGTGCTGGAAAGCAGCGCTTTTCTTGGGCGATTTACCGATTCGTATACTAACTGGGGCGAAGTCGATTACCCTCGTCAAATAGGCATCACGAGCAACTTAAGAAACTACTATAGCTTGATGGGGGACCCGCTCGTATACGGTTCGGAGTCTATTCGATGGGTAGAGAGACGCGGATTGGGCGTGCAGCGATACGCAGGCTCGTCGGGTTCACGGCTGGATGAGCGTTTGGCGCACGGTCAGAGCGGCTCTAGCTATGCTCGATTGTTTAATTACGTCGTCGTTGGTACGGATGGCACGGACGACTGGCAGTCGCGATTTATATACGCCAACGAGATACGCACGCGGATTACCCCGCTTACGTTAAAGATGTCCAACTTGAACGGACTTCGGGTCGACGTTGGCTCAAAGAACAACAGCTTTTCTGCTATTTTTTCCCGTCTACATGCGCCCATCTACTCCTCTGGTAAGGAAAACGATCAGAATATAAAAGCGAAAGCCCTGCTTTGGGGCGCCCACTATGAGCGGCACGTAGGTTTCATGAACTTCGGTGCTACGTTTGTAAACGCGCACCAATACGAACCTATGATGGAGCAGAAGGCCCTGTCTATGAAAGGTGTGCCGGGTGCTATGCAAAATGCACCGGCTATGTTGGCTTTGCGGATTTCGGACGATTCTCCTACCGATGGAAAAGGGGGGGTCGTTATCCATTCTGTGGACGTTCGTGTCAACGGCGTTTTGAGACCGGAAGTGGAGCCGTTTATAGTTCGCTTAGACAAGCGCGGTGACGATAGGCAGAGCTACATAGCGGGCCGGTTGCGCAGCGGAGAGCGAAAACCATTGCCTCCTTTGGCCAGTGACTACCAATCAATCAACCGAGGTTCATCTTACAATACGTACGATCCTTACATTAACTATGCGGCCTTTGACGTAGACGTCTACTACCGAGGATATGAGTTTCCATTCTGGATTGACCATCTGTATTATCGCGATTACAAGCTATACGGTCCCGAATACGTGATCAATCAGGGGCGCGTCGATAGTGAGGGTGAGTCGCCCATTGTAGTAGATGGGGAATTTGCTCACGAACTAGTCGAAGAGTCGGGCGCCTTTGGCTTTGCGACGAGAGCGGATCTACCGCAGGCCTTTGACGGCGAGGAGTATGCGATGCTCTACGTCGACTTGGAGCCGCTGGGCGAATATATCGAGTCCGTAGAAGTCGATTTGTCTCTGGCCAATGATTACCACGTAGAGCTTTCGGAGATCGACATTTCCGGAACGGCGCCCAACGCCGCGCGATCAAACTATCGCGATCGCTATCGCTACGCCTCCTACTTCCGGACTGTGGCAAGGGCAGAAGGCAACCCTCAAGACGGCGTGCCGCGGCGCGTGCGCGTGAAGAGCGGCGTACCCACGGGACTGAACCTATACAGCGTTAATGCGTACGGTGTGCTTCGCGGTTTCGAGATCAACGCCGAGTTTAGCAGAAGTAGGAGCTTCTACCAATACGCCAGCGGTGTGCCGCAGCCGCGTGTGCCGCTGGAAGAATTAAGCATCAATGCGCTGCAGAGAGAGGTTATGCCGGGCGGACGCTCTGTAATAAGCGATAACGCATTCTATCTGACGGTGAAAAAGGATGCGGACAATTGGGGGGTTGGTGCGGAGGTATTTTCTATTGGACCTCATTACACAACGGAGTTCCGCAGCTATATAGGTCGCGACGAGCGGGATACTTCTGGGGATCCCATTGCCTATAACAACACGATGATCCATCGGCTCATTGAAGACAACGACGACAAAGATCGCTATCCAGATAGCTGGTACAACAACGCGCCAAGTGGACTGCAGGGACAGTCGGATGTTGACGGCGTATTTCCCGGTCTTGACGAAGATAAAGATGGCATACCGGACACGAATAAAAACTTCAACGCCATACCTGACTACCAAGAGCCCTTTCTGATGTATATGGCTGATCCGCCCATATACGACTTTGGCGAGGATGCTAATCACAACGACGTGATTGATACACGCGAGAACGACATTGTTGCAGACTTACCTTACGATCTCGATCTGCGAGGCGTGCACACCTACTTAAGCGTGAGGCCCCTGCGAGGAATGAGCGTAACGTTCGGTGCAAAAGATACGCGGCAGATTGCTGGATCTGCGCCCGACCGGTCGTTTTATTCGCGCGTTGGATACAGGCGCCAGATACCTTCTTTGGGTAATATTTTGGCCAGTGCATCTATCGAACGCATAGAAGATGGTATAGAAGACGAACTGAGTGTGTACAGTGATCGCGTCCTAACGGTTGCCGAGCAGTTTGAGCTCGACTTTGCCGGGCTACAGCGAAATATCAAAGTGGCGCCTTTTCTTGAGGGGCCACGTGAGGATCCCATGCTGTTCCTGAACAGTACGCGCAGCCGCTTCTATTGCGACACGAAGTGGGGTGGAGTAAACTCGGCTTGGAAAATTCGCAACAAGATAAAATTTGAGTCCAACAACCAACACGAAGGCGAAGTCTTTGACGGTAGAATGCAGGATGGGCGCCGGCTTAATCGATGGACTATGGTTAACGCCTTTGACTATCGATGGCAACTGGGCGCGCGGGTCAGTCTATTCTCGGGTGTAAAGATGCGCTATCGCCGAGAGTGGAACAGCGTGGACGCGGAGGACACGGCCAATGAGCGTCACACGATACCCATTGCCAAGCTGCAGTACCGGTTTACGGAGCGGACGCGATTTCATCTAGGCGTGCAGGGCGTGGGGTTTTTCCTTCCGTACCGAGTGGACGACTCGGCGGACTCAGACAAGACGTTCAAGCAGTTTGATGCCGTAGCAATGGTTTCGAACAATTCAAAGTACTTTGGGTACGTGGTTTCTACGAATGCGGGCGTTAGCCGTAGGAACAAAGAGTACGAGAATAGCGAAATAGGAATGGTTGGCGACGAAGAATTTGTATCTGCTTTTGTCAATGTTATTGTCGGATTCGAGGCAGAATAAGCAATGAGTTTAGCACTTCTTGTTGGTCTTATAACAGCGGCCGGTGCGGTGCTGTCGTTCCGCGCACCGACGGAGCAGGAGCTGATCGCTTCTTTTACGGAGGCTCAGCGTTTCTATGCCGAAGGTGCGTACGACCAAGCCATAGATCAGTATCGTATAGTTTCTGCCGTTCGCAGTCGCGTGCTCAATGCGCAGACGATACAGGTCTCGGTGGGCGAAGAGCGTTACCCTGTACAGGAAGCCGCTCTCTACCAAATGGGTAACGCCTATAACAAACGGTTTGCGGACTACACAAACTTTTCGCGGAATGATCAAAGCAGAGAAGATGAGTATCTAACGCTTGCGGACAGTTCATACCAGCAGTCTGTCAATTCATTTGAGCGAGTTATCAATACGGCCACTAGCGAAGAACTGAAGGGGTTGGCGCACGGTCGGCTCATCGAGACCCATTTTGAGGCGCAGAGTTTTGAGGACGTAGTCAGCGCTTCTCAACGCCTTATTGACGACTATGGCACAGGTGAATACGCCCTACCGGGTTTCTACAATCTGGGATGGGCCCACTACGAGATGGGGGACTTTAAGGCTTCTATTAACGCGTTTGTCGAGCTCGTTGAGCAATATCCCAACGGCTATAGAACCGACCGTAGTCTGTTTCAAATCGGTGAGTCTTACTTGGCGATGGATGACTGCAGCTCGGCGGTCAAGTATTATCAACAGCTTGTTAAACGACAGCGTATAGACGAGCTATCGGAAGAGCAGTTGGCGTCGATGCAGCGTGAGAAGCTTGCTGGCCTAGTAGACGAAACGGCACTGGAATTGGCGGCTAAAGCGGAGATTCGCACGGCGACCTGTTACGGCAAGATCGGCGACTACGAGGCGGGCGTTGCATCCTTTCGTAGAGTGATAACGCGTTTTGCAAGTGAGCGAAAGCTCGTAGAAGAGGCCTACTTGCGTCTCGCCGATATGTATGAGCAGCGGGGCGATTTTGATGAGTCCGTCCGCACATACCGAGAAGCGATTGATATCTCGTCGGATCGGTCGTTGCGCGCGCGCATACAGTTTGCTTTAGCAGAAAAGCTCTTTTCCAAGGGAGCATATGCAGATGCCCTCTCCGAGTTTAGGGTCTACCTGCAAGGCTATGGCGACATTGCGCGCAACGTTGGTTTTCCCACGGATCGCGTCCACTATCGCATGGGCAATAGCTATCAGCAGCTGGCGCAGGTACACTTAGAGCGGGGAGAACAGGCCGCGGCAGGACCCCATTTAAAACGGGCCGTGGCCTATTACGACACGATTCTCCAGCTTTCCAACACTCCGTACAAATGGGAGTCCAGGTTTAACCGAGCCTATGCCCTACAAAGCATGGGAGACGCCACCAGTGGGGACCTGGCCGAACGTGCTTACCAGACGCTTGTCGAGGAGGCGAGCGAGTCTTACGTGCAGCGATCTCTTCTACAGCTGTCGGAGCTGAGCTTCGAGCGCGGGGACTACTATCTTTCAGATTCTCTAGCCAATCAAGTGTTGGTCCTTTTTCCCGAAGCGGAAGGGCTGGATAATGCGCACATGCGCCGCGCGCTTGCTTTGCAGAGCATGGAGCGCTACGAAAATTCGACGGATGAGTTCTTGCAAGTTGCAGAGGATTCTCCTCACTATGCGAGTTCTCGACTAGGTGCAGGTCATCAACTACTGGAACAGGGGCAGTATGGCAGGGCGCTTGGCGTGTTGAACGAAGGCGTACGCAGTGCAGATGCCAAGCAGGGCCAGAGCTTTCTGTACCTGATGGCTCAGGCCTATTCTGGGCAGGCCAACTGGCCCGAAGCCGTGCGGGCGTACGGCGAGCTTATAGAGGTGGCACCGGAAGGCGATTTGCTGGTTGCTTCTCGTCTGGCTCGTGCCAATGCCGCGTTTTCAAACAACGAACTGGCCTTGGCGGAAAGCGAACTAAGATGGGTTCTAGAGAGCGTGTCTGACCCAGAGAAGGTACGCTATGCACGCGAGACGCTTTCGCTACTGTATCTCAAAGAAAACCGCTCGTCGGAAGCTGTAAGCCTGTTAGAAAGCATGTCTCAAGACGAGGCTGAGCCTGCGCAGAAGGCCGAGCTACTGAGTCGCATCATGGATTCGTACTATGCCGAGGGTCTGATAGAAAAAGCGGCTCGTACGGCTCAACAAATCCTTGCCGTTGAGTTTGATGACCAAATCACGGCTGACAGACCGTACAGACTGAAAGAGAAAGCGCTATTCATACTGGGGGAAATTCAGGTTCGCTCTGCCGATAATTCGGACGGAATAGCTACACTGAAAGCGTATTTGCAGCGGTTTCCGGCGGGACGGTTCGCCGTGAATGCACAGCTTAGCTTGGCCACAATCGCCTTTTCAGCAGGTGACTTAGAGCGGGCTAAGAGTCAGTTTGCCGAAGTCGAGAAAGCGGAGTTGACGTCTGAACAGCGTTTTTTAGTCATGTATTACCTCGCTAATACGCACTACAGCTTGCGCGAGTTCAAGGCTGCAAGAGCGCTGTTTGAGCAGATCATTGCCTTGTATCCCGATAACGAATCGGCTGATGCCCTGTATTTTGGACTGGGCGAATCGAGCTATCAGCTAGGTCAATTTGAGGAAGCGATTGAAGCCTATACCGTAGTCTTGACAGATTTTATCCGCAGCGACAATGCCGACGATGCCTTATACAATATGGCGTGGTGTTTGATTGAATTAGAGCGGCAAGAAGAGGCTATGAAGCAGTTTGCTCTGCTGCTGGAGCTCTATCCCGAGAGTGAATTCGCGGCTTCAGCTCAGTTCACGTTTGGTGACTACGCTTATAATGCAGGGCAGTATAAAGAGGCGCTTGAAGCGTACTCTATTGTGGAGGAGCGGTACCAGACATCAGCCGTGGCACAGCAGGTACCCAAACTCAAAAAAGAGCTTACAGAAGCCATCGCCTACGATGCCTACGAGAAGGGCTTGGCGCTGATGGACTCAGCCGAAGTAGGTAATAGGGTAGAATATTATGAAGAAGCCATTAACGTATTCAACGGCATTGTGGAGGAATACGAAGGCACTGAAAGTGCTCTAGGTGCATTGAGTAATATGGGCGTGTGCCTGGAGGGTATTGGAAAGTGGAATGAGGCCGTTCGCGTCTACGATCAGGTTATTGAAATGTACGAAAAGGAAGAGGCGACGCGAGATGCATACCAGTTTGCCCGATCCCATCGCGATTGGATTATCGCCTCACGACTCTGATAAGAAAAAGTACGGATAGATGAACACGCGTTTTAGCTCGCCTAGCGACTCAATTAGTTTAAAAAGTCTACTTCGGGATACGTCTCGTTATACCGTTTACGGCTTGCTGTGTGCGTTGGCGTTAAGCGGTGCTCTGACTCTATACATGATCTTCTCTCAGGACAAAGATGAGGCTCCCCCCCCTGCTATCACTAGGCTCATTATTCGCAAGCCGCGGTCGTCTAAGGCGTTTGTGCTCAAGAAACAGCGCATACAGCCGCGGGCTATGACAAAAAAGATGACGTCTCTGACGCCTCGCGTCCAAATGCCTGCGACCCAAAGCGTGGCTGGCATGTCCTCCATTGGGAAGATTGCGACTTTTGACTACAACGTGAGCCCAGACGTTAAGCTTGATTTGAACGCGGGTGATGTTGATCTGTCGGCAGCTGTTATCGCCGGTACGAAAGAGCCGGAAAAACGCATTGCTATGCGTGAGGAACTCATAGACCTAAAGTCGTTGGATACGGGTAAGTATAAGGGACTGATTATCCAAGATCCATCAGACCGTCGCAGCGTGAAGGGCTTCATTTATTTGGGCACGGCGTGGGCAAACGATCTCGAACCAACGTTTGACAGTGCCGCCAAGGCGATTCCGAACTTGGTCGATGCGCTCAATAACCAGACGGGTATATCTGCTCAAGTAGACGCCCACTTGTTTATTGATTCTCAAGAGCTTTTCCGAACGCCCTTTATCTATCTAACGGCGCAAGAGGCTTTTGAGCTAACAGCGCGAGAAATTGAAAACTTAGGTGAGTATCTGCGTAGAGGAGGATTTATTTTTGCGGATAATGCAAATCCCACGGCTGAATACAGCCAAGCGGAGGCCTCTCTGCGCAAGGTCTTCCGCGATGCTCTGAGGTCGCAGGGAATACTACAGGTCATACCCAACAATCACCCGATCTATCACACCTTCTACGATTTTGACGGTCCTCCTGTCGGATCGGAACTGGAGGTTCCAGACAGCGGTGGGCAGCGCGGTTTAGAAAATGTGGTTATTGCCCAGCCGTCGTACAACCTCGAAGGCGTATTCTTAGGAGACCGGCTGGTGGCGATTTACAGCGACAAAGGGTATGTGCATACGTGGGCTCGTAACTTTGGCAATGAACCTCAGCTTCGTTTTGGCATAAACGCCGTGGTTTTTGCCCTAACGCAGCAAGGCTCTATTGCCCAACAGCAAATTGATTTCTTCAGTCAAGGAAGCGAATGAGAGAATTGGGTATGAGATACCTATGCGTGTTGTGTATTGCGTTACTTGGTGGCTGTCAGAGCGTTTTTAATCCGTCTCTGTCGGTCTACACCAGCGACTTACACGTTGCAGAAGAAAAACTTGAGACCTCATCGGAACTCGTACAGAATGCTCGTCAAAATGGCACCTATGTCTCTGACGATTCGGCTTCGATAACGTTCTCGATGGAGGGCTTGCGGATAAAAGTAGAGCCACTGAGTGATAGTCAACTCAATGCCTTGTTTCCTCAGGATTCGGCCAAGGGCCAGTTTTCGACTAATCCCTACACCTATGGAGATTGGGTTGATCCATTGAAAGGTTACTGCCCTAAGCGCTTTACCGTATTTCGCGTGACGGTGATTAACGATATCTATGCAAAAGTGCTTTTAGACCCGATAAAAGCTTATCTGTTGACGGATCAGGGAGAGAAGTTGTATGCCTTTGGGATTCCCGCGTCTGCGCCCTACGAGAGCTTTGAACAGTACTATCGCGGTTTGCGGGGCCAAAGTGGCAATGAGTTCTATCGCTTTGACCTGCGTATGGGTAACGTGCGTAGCTCGGCCTACTTGGAAGACCAGCTGGTTTTCAAAGGGGAAAGCTATAGCGGTTTGATTGCATTTAAAGCCTTGCAAGAGCAGGTTGGAGTAATAGAAATGGTCCTGCAGGACTTCATATTTAAGTTTGATGCTTCGGGTCAGCCACTAGAGTCGCTAAACGTTGCTATGTCATTTCAGCATAAAGCAGAGCTACAGCCGTTAGAAGCTGATTAGCATGCTGTCCCTTCTCTTTGTGAGCCTGATAGTGGGTGCGCTTCCGGGGGGTGCTGACACACCTCCGATGCGGGTAGCGCTTCTGCCGTTTGAAGATCGGGCTGGCTTTCAAGGTGAGTGGGAGTTGGCAAGAGATGTTCCGAAGCTATTAGGTGTGCATTTAAGCGCCATACCTGGTATTTCTGTTGTGTCGACCGAAGCGCTGCATGAAGCGGGTGATCCGACAAGCCGCCGAGCCGCATTTAGCTTGGGTGACGAATGGAGATCTATTGCGCGGCGGCTCGACGTAGACGTGTTAATTCGAGGTCGCATCGACAAGTTTGGTGTTCGCCGAACAATGGCCGGGGATCCCAACACGCTTGGGTATCGGTCGTACACGCACAGCGTGCAATTGGATGAAATCGAGCTCATAGACGGTATGTCGGGCTCGGTGTTGTCCACGCTGGAAGTGCGTCGCGATTCGGTGGAACGTCCGCTCGACCTCAGCCTGTTCGGAAAGCCCAATGCGCAGGATCGAGAGTTTCGAGCTTTGCTATCAGTCGAGTTTGCATCAGACGCTTTTTTCGTGCTGACCTTTGGTCAGCACGTGCAAGCTGTATTTGACCAGTTCAGCCGGGACATTGCCGACTCCCTGCTTGGGCGACGGCCCATCGCGTTGAGAGAAGATGCGAAAGTATTAGCCGTCGATGGAAGAGAGGTCTATCTGAACGTCGGCAACGAAGATTTAATCAGAAGAGGAGATATGTTCTCCGTTTTGCAGGATGGGCAGCCCGTTGGGGCCGTTCGGATAGAAGAAATTATAGGCCAAAACTTATCGAAGGCTTCCATCGCTGAAAGCGAAATCCCCATACAGGTGGGGTTGAGTTTGGGAGCACGTTTGGTTCTAGGCGAGGCGAAAAACTAAATCTTGAAGGCGGTTACTGTCCGCCCAGAGTAAGGAGTGAATGACTATGTTGGAAATTATTCAAAGCGGTGGCCCCTTGATGATCGCTCTCATCATTTGCGGTTTGCTGTCGGTCTGCCTGTCTATAGAGCGCTTCCTCGTTTTAAACGCACTGCCAAACGCCGAGCAGTCTCAGGAAGAACTAGAGCATATCGAGTCTGCACTGCTGCGTGACGGGCAGGAGTCTGCAGTGCAGATTTGCGAAAGCGGCAAGGGAGTGCTGAACTTTGTTTTTGCCTCGCTCTTGAAGCGCTACAATACGCTGATTATAGAACAGGAAGAATTCAAAGCGACTAACGAAGAAATCATCAAGCTGGGAGAAGTTGGTGGTGGAGGCGATATGGGTCGCTTTTTGGTAATGCAAAAAGAAATTGCCGATATGAAGGATGAACTCGTTATACAGACAGAAGAATCGGCGCGCACCTATTTGGGCAAGCACCTGCCCATTATCAACACGATTGGCAATATTGCTCCGCTCATTGGCTTATTAGGTACTATAACCGGTATGATTGTCGCCTTCGAATCGATTGCCGCGTCTGGGGCGGGTGATCCCAAAGTCGTTGCTGGTGGAATTTCTCAGGCGCTCGTTACTACGGCTACGGGCCTTATCGTCGCTATACCGTCTATTGTTTTTTATCGCTATCTAGCGAGAACAGCTGACCGTTCGCTGGAGCAAGTAGAGGCTTATGGCCACGCCTTTGCCAACGCGCTGATCATGTCGGGTCGGAAGGCAAACGCGTAGGAGAACCGGTATGGCTAGGCACCGCATTCGCAAGGCTCGTAGCTTTTCCGAAGACGGCGAGCCGGATATGACGCCTTTGATTGATTGCGTCTTTCTGCTGCTCATTTTCTTTATGGTGACGACGGTCTTTCTTCAAACCAAGGGGCTTGAAGTGGATATGCCGGCCGATAGTCAGGCAGAGGAAGAGAAGAAGAAAGACATCAACGTAGCTATCGATCAGTACGGCAAGATACAAATCGGTGGACAGGACGTTGTGCGCGAGGCGCTGATAGAAAAGCTCAAACAGGCGGTTGAAGAAGCTAACAACGATAACATAATCATTCAAGCGGATGGAGAATGTGCTCAAAAGGATGTCGTTTATGTGGTAGACAGTGCCAGGCAGGTCGGCATCGAGGGTATCGCCTTTGTTCAGGAAAAGGAGTGAGGTCGCACCGTGGCAAAGAGAAGCTTGTCAGAAGAAGAACAAGGACTCAATTTAACACCACTGATCGACTGCGTGTTTTTGCTGCTCATCTTTTTTATGGTGACTACGGTATTTAAGCAACCGTACACGTTGCAGGTGCAACTGCCCGAAGCCGCAAAGGCGAGTCAGATAGAAGAGAAAAAGCTGGTGGGAACGGTGACGATCGATGGACGTATAGAAATCAACAGAAACCTAGTCACTAGTGGAGAGCTGGAAACGGTTTTGCTACGAGAGAAGCAGGATACGGGCAGCTTGACTCTTATACTGCGGACCGACCAGCAGACGCGGCATAAGCACATGCTAGAAATGCTTGAAGTGGCCAAGCGCGTCGGCGTAGAGAAAATCGTGTTAGCTACAGATGATCAGCAGGTCGAGATTGCAAAAGAATAAGTCGGGGATTAGAGATCTCTAACAGCGGACTGAGCTCTCTTGTGAGTTGGATCAACGGTAAGAACATACTTCCACTGCGTTAGCGCGCCCTGTTTGTCTCCCTCGGCAAGCAACACTTGGGCTAGCCCATCACGCGCGTCAATATTCTTTTTATCGCTTTCAATTACTTGATAAAATAGCTGCTTGGCCTGATCGAGATTGCCTACCATGGCATAGGCCATGGCTAAGTTTGTGTTGATGATATTGTGTCGTTTATCGATCGTTAGGGCAAAAGTGTATACGGCAATCGACCGCTGGAACTCTCCAATGTGGAAGTAGGCCTGAGCTAGGTCGAACACGGCTATATTAAATGTGCGATCGAGCGCGCAGGCGCGTTCGAAAAAGCGGATGGCATCATTTACACGCCCATCGAGCATATGCAGTTTGCCGAGACCGTGGTACGCAGGTGCATATAGAGAGTCCAGGCGAATGGCCGTTGCAAAGTGATGTGCAGCAGCTTCTTTACGCCCCTGCTCTACGTATGCCAGCCCCAGTAAAGCGTGCGCGCGCGTGCTGTCTGGAAATAGAGAGACTTTTTTTTTAAACTGCTTAACGCTTTCCTGCAGCGGCTGCAGGCGCGCGAAGTTTTGACTGGCTACTTCTGCCTGTGCAGAATCTCCTAGTTTGGCAAAAATGCGCGACAGATGTAGGTGGGGAGCGGGCTCCCAAGGGGCTAGTATAGTCGCACGGGTAAAGCTAGAGAGCGCATCTCTAACGTCGTCTGATCGCATGTGCGCTAACCCTAGCCAACTATGAATTTCCCAGTTCAGGGAGTCAGTGCGCGCGGCACGGCCAAGAGACGCCTTAGCCTGTTGAATCTCGTTTAGACTTAAGTAGGCTTTGCCAAGCAGCGCGTGCGCATCGCTGTTGTTTGGCGCGTGGCGAATCGTTTGGGATAACACGTCGACCGTTTTCTGATAGTCCCCCATACCTTGAAAAAAGACCATGGCTAGGTTGATCTGGATGGCGGCGTTTTGTGGAGCTAGTCGCGCGGCGCTTTCAAGCATCTGTTTGGCCCCGTTGTATTGGCCTTGATCGTATAAGTCTTTTCCAGCACGGGCAAAGTTGGATGCATTCCAACTGGATTGATCAACGGATGCTCGTAGACGTTCTGTTGACTGAATTGATTTGAATGCAGTGCCGTTGGAGGCTTCTTGGGCTCGGTGCGTGCTCGCCACTGTCTTATACGAAAGCGGTTTCCAATCGCCTCGCTCATCAATGCGGATGTACGTTTGATTCGGCAGATCCGTCAGCTTGTGCATCTGGCCGGAGGGCCAAGAAACGATCAGCGTATCGACGCGTTCGTTTGGTAGTAAGCCGAATATGAGACGGGGATCGTTTTGTGCTTGAAAACCGCGTCCCCTATTAACGTAGCGCGTTCTGGTAGCGCGATTTGTTTTTGCGACTACGCGCGCACCCACGCCATCGCGGTTACTCTGTATGCCGACGAGCTGGACGCCCAACCAGCGGTTTGTATTGGGCGTGTCGTTGCGCAGCAGATCGGGGGTATCGTTGAGATTGTTTATTACGATGTCCAAGTCGCCGTCGTTGTCGTAGTCAAACGTCGTTCCGCCACGACTTACTTTCTCAATCTGCCATCCAGGCCCCCCGTCCACGGGGGTATAAACGCCTTGATCGTTTCTATACAGCAAGTTTTGCTGAGGGTAACGCAGTCCGTCCGATAGCTGTTCTAGCTGCGGGTAGATGTGGCCGTTTGCTACATAGAGGTCTAGGTCGCCGTCGCTGTCGTAATCGAAAAACCGAGTGGACCATCCCAAATAGGGTCGCACTACGCTCCCAAGACCTGCGGCATATGTGCGGTCGGCAAATAGGCCTTTGCCATCGTTTAGGTAGAGCGTGTTCACGTCGTCGGAAAAGTTGGTCACGATAATGTCAATATCTCCATCATCGTCAAAGTCTGCTGCGTCTACGCCCATTCCGGCCTGAGGGCGTCCCTCTTCGCTGTAGGCTAGTCCAGACTCAATAGCGCGCTCCCTGAAGGTCCATTGGCCAGTGTTTTCAAATAGAAGATTGCGCTCTGAATCGTTGGCGACGTAAATGTCCAAATCGGCGTCGTTGTCAAAGTCTGCTAAGACGACGCCGAGTGCGGGCAGAAAAAAGTCGCCCACGGGGGTTTCCTCACTGAGGTCGACAAATGTGTTGTCCCCCTTATTTCGGTACAGTCGGTCGCTGCTACTGATCATACCTTGCGGGCCGCAAAACGTATCTAAGCCTTTGTATTTGCATTTGAGCGGGCCTGTCGGAGGATGATTAAAGCTAAACTCCACGTAGTTTGTGACGTACAAGTCGAGCAAGCCATCGCTGTTCAGGTCGCCCAGAGCGGCACTGGCACCCCAGGCCGTATCTGCCACACCCGCTTCCAAACCGACCTCACGAAAGGTCGCGTCGCCGTTATTAACATACAATTTGTTTTTTCCGAGATAAGTCACGTATAGATCGACGTCACCATCGTTGTCCGTATCGCCAGCGGCTGCGCCCATGCCCCAGCCAACCGCCGTTAACCCAGCGGCTTGGGTTTGTTCGTGGAACGTGCCGTCTTGATTGTTCATATAAAGCCGCTGGCTGGTCGTTACCTCTGGCGGTGTGAGCCGGTTTCCACCGACTAGGAAAATATCGAGGTAGCCGTCAGCATCCACGTCAAATGCAGCCACGCCTGCAGACATTGTCTCGCCGATATAGCCCTGTTCGGGGCTGCCGGATACGGTTTGCTCTACGAGTCCAGCGCGTTTGCTGACGTCGACAAATTGTGCAGGCGGTGTCGCCGCCGCATCTGCTGGCTCGCGCTGAGCGTCTGCGCTACTTGAATCCAGCGTATTTGGGGTTTCCTGGGGCTTAGAACAGGCCAAAAGCAGTGCGAACAGCAAGCCTGTTAGTGCCTGCAAATGCACTGCACGCCAAAAAGCTGGCCAACGCCACGTGCGGAAAATACGTATCACGATTTATGCGGAAGTGAGTAGACTAGTTTGAGGTAATGGGTGTCGTCGAGAATGTCACAATGCCAAAGCGTTCAGGCGCGTGAAACTGGGGTTTGGGGCGCAGCGTATTCGACCACGTTGCATATTGTAGGTTGACGTCACCGCCGGTCCTGTAAAGGTTGAGGCGCCACTGTTGGCCCTGTTGGGGCGGTATATCTGGAGCGAAGGTCTCGAAAGTGGAAAGTGGTATGGCGATTTCCATCGTCCAATAGTCGTCCACGTCAGATGAATCATTTAGCGTGCCCGCAATATGGCTGGCTACTTTAATGCCGTCGGCGTTCCACCGGCCGCTGCGCTCCATTAGCGGCGACCGATCGAGTATGGTTGTGATCGCATTAAATTCGAAGTTAAAATAGTTCTCGATGCGCGATGTGTCCGGTGCGATAAATACCTCAACGCAGTCGTCCCTGGAAACGGGATCATCGCGCTGGGTCAGATGGGAAGAAATAAACGCATCGTATGACGTAAAGAACACGTACAAATAGCTGCGGTCCCACAGCATCCTCACTTCTGTCCGCTCTTTTTTTCCATCTTTAAACCAAGGATAAGAGAATGAGTCGATGATTGGTGTTTGCTGCCAAGCTAGCTCGTTGGGCAAACCATCAACGACGATCGAATCATCTACGGAGTATATTTTGTACTTGGGTAGCGGAGGTTCCATTTGGGCCAGAGATGGACTAAAAGTGAGCAGCAAACACAGCATTACCGTGCAACGGATGAACGTCGCAGATCCCATATCTTTAGATGCACACATTGAGTACGCGCTATCCTTTCACTGCACCGGCTGTCATGCCCTTGGTAAAAAAGCGCTGGGTAAAAAGAAAGAAAAGAACCGTTGGAACAAGTGCGATAACAGATGCCGCGGAGATGTAGCGCCAGTTTACGCCGAAGACTCCCTGGAGGCTGGCCAGACCTAGCTGAAGCGTATAGAGGTCGCGGTTTTTCAGCACGATGAGTGGCCATATAAAATCGTTCCACTGTGCGACAAAGGTAAAAGCGGCCAGAGTCGCAAGCGCTGGCTTAACTAGTGGAATCATGATCCGGGAAAAGATGTGCCAGTCGGAGCAGCCGTCTATGCGAGCGGCATCTTCGAGATCTTTAGGAATAGTCGAAAAGGCTTGGCGCAGAAGAAAAATGCCGAAGGCGTTCACGGCGACCGGTAAAATGACGCCGGCATAGGAATCAACTAGCCCCAGCTTTAGTGTGACGATGAAAAGGGGAATTAAAAGCACTTGGAAAGGCACCATGGTAGTCGCTAGGACGGCGTAGAGAATAAATTGGCGGCCGCGAAAGTGCATACGCGCTAGGGCAAATCCCGTCATTGAAGAGAGAAACACGTTGATTACAACAGTGGCAATGGCTATGTAAAACGTGTTGTACAAGTAGCGCATGAAGGGGAGTATATCCCAGGCTTTTGCAAAGTTGCTCCACACGATTGGGTCTGGAATCCACTGGGGAGGAAAAGCGAATAAGTCCGCTGATTCCGCTTTGAGTGCGGTGGACAAGAGCCATGCAAATGGAGCGAGCAACAGGCCTGCAATGCCGAGTAATGTGCCGTAGAGGAGCAACAGCTGAACCGTTCTGCTGTTCATTTGTTGTCTCCGTCTAAGTCGCCACCAGCAAAACGAAAGTTGATATACGAGAGGAGCAAAATGATGCAGAGCAACAGCAGGGATACAGCTGCCGCATAGCCGACCTCGAGATATTTGAAGCCGAGCGTGTAGATATAGTAGGAAAGTAGATTGGTGCGGTGAAAAGGTCCCCCTCCCGTCATGACGTATACCTCACCAAACGTCTTCAGTGAGGCGATCGTAGCCATGATACACACGACGAGCGTGTAGGGGCGAACGGCCGGAAGCGTTACGTGTCGTATGACGTTCCATCGGTTGGCGCCGTCTACTTGAGCGGCTTCCTCTAACTCTCTGGGAATACCCTGAAGACCTGCTAGGTAAATGATCATGTAGTAGGGGGAAGCTTTCCACAGCGTCACGACTGCAATCGCGACCAGGGCAATGGCCGGCTCTGAGGCCCATAGTGCGTCGGTTTCGATGCCGAAAGCGCCTAAGATGACGCTGGGCAAACCGCGCGTATCGACAAGCCACGATGTTCCGCTTAGCCCTAAGCTTTTCAGCGTTGCGTTGAGCAGTCCGTCGGAGTTATATACCCATTTCCATACGATACCTGCCACTACTATAGAAGTGACCACAGGAATGTAGTACGCCGTGCGAAAAAGGTGCACGCCTCTTATTGTACTATTTATCAGGAGCGCTAGGACAAAGGAAATAACCGTGATAGACGGGACTACGATGAGCGCGTAGAGCAGCGTATTGGCCAGCACGCGCCAGAATAGTTCATCGTCCATAGCGCGCCGAAAGTTATCTAAGCCTATATACTCTGGCGTATTGAATAGGTTGTATTTGTGCAAACTCAGCCAAAACGTGTCGATGAGCGGATAGGCGAAGAATACACCCAGGAGCAAGAGGCCGGGAGCCATGAATAAATAGGGTGAATGTCGGTTATACATGGGGCGTAAACCTCATACTCACTAGTAGTCCAGTAAGTGGTTCCATTTTCGCTCTACCCGTTGAAGGGCCTGTTCGATGCTCTGTTTTCCTGCCATGGCTTTAGCGAATTCTTCATACAGCACGTCTTCCATACGGCTCCACCCCGTTACGTCGGGTGGGGTTATGACAATGGATTTACCAATGTCTTTGTATGAGAAGAGGTTTGCATGATCTGCTAAGGTGACGGGTTCGCGCTGAAAGTAAGGATCTGCTGCCGCCTTTTTTGTTGAAGGCAATATGGCGACTTGGCGGCAGAATTCAAGCTGGTTTGTGTCATTGGTGACGAACAGGGCGAAGTCTACGGCCTGCTCGACGTGGTCGGACATTCTTGGCACGACAATGGCTTGGCTGTTGGCGGGAACGCTGCCCAGGCGTCCGCGGGGCTGGGCAGCTGGTTGGGCTACCTGCTCGAAAGACTGGTCAAAATAGCGCGTGATCCACCCGCCGGAAAACGGAAACATTGCGGCCCGTCCCTCAATAAACCAGTTTACGTCATCTCGGTGAGAAGCGGCCAGTGCCTCAGGGGGTATTGTGCCGTTTTGGTACGCGGTGATCCATTTTTGAAGTATGGCCGCGGCGGCTGGGTCGTTGATCAGCGTCTTGCTGCGCTCCTCGTTGAACAGGGGCCAAAAGCCGTCTACGTGCAGCAGTGCCCAGGGGGGTGTGCCTAACGAGGGATGCAAGCGCCAGGAAACGCCGTATTTGCCCGTCCGCTCGTAGATTTGTTGGCCCATAGCCAGCATTTCGTCTATCGTTTTGGGCGGCTGATCCGGATCGAGACCGGCCCGTTCAAAGAGCGATTTGTTGTACCACAGCATCGAGACGCCCGTGTACCAGGGAATTACATAGTTGCGCCCTTGGTATTGACCGATGCCGCGCCAGAAGTTGTCAAATCGCTTGTTCTGCTCTTCGGGTGAGACGAGAGAGTCCATATCGGCCAGAACGCCGAACTGGAGGAACCGAGGCAAATCGTAGATGTTTACTACGTCGGGAGGCGTCTGTCCCACGAGGGCGGCAAGCAGCTTTTCCGAGACTTCGCCGCCGCTTACGTCGACCCACTTAATCTGCACTTCGGGATGTTCGTCTTCATAGGTTCGAATCATGCCATTGACGTAGTCGGCGAAGGCATCGCCCAGTGCAATGGTCCAAAACTCGATGGTGATCTTTTCGCGCTGTTCTGTCTCGTATGAGGTGCAGCTGAGACAGCCTATGTAGAATAGAAGAGCGGCTATTTTGTGAAATACGCGAGTATAGATAATACGCATAGCGATATGAGGTAAATGTGGGAGAGCAATTTTGCTACCGCAATATAAGAGTGAAATGAGATGCCGGCAATGCGTCGAAGTGACAAGCGAATGAGATATAAGGAGAACGGATTATGCTAAAATTTATCTTTTCTGTTGCGTGTATTGTGGCTCAGAGCGCGTGGGTTAGAGCGCAGCCGGCCTACGATGCGGGCACGTTTAAACTAACGCCGAAGAAAGAGGTAACGCTGCAGCCGGTTAGCGTGCAGGTTCCCCCTGAATTTGATCATTTACCTCAAGACTTGACGCTGAATCTTCCACCAGGATTTTCGGCTAGCGTTTTTTCAGCGCACGACTTTAACCGTCCGCGCCTGCTCGCTTTTGACGCGCGGGGCGTTTTGCATGTAGCCGATATGAACAACCGTCGGATTGTTGCTCTTCCAGATGCCGATGGAGATGGGGTAGCCGATGAAGCCATAACGATTGCAGACGGATTCAAGCGCGCCCACAGTTTGGCATTTATGGGAGACGCCATGTTTGTGGGAGATCGCCACCAAATTGTCCGCTATAGAGACGTTGACAGCAATGGTACCTATCGGCAGCGAGAGGTTTTTGCTGACAATATTCCATCGAGTGGCAGTCACTCGACCCGCACGATCGTTTTGGACGAGAAAAACGGAAAGGTTTATCTATCTGTAGGATGGCCCTGTGATATGTGTCGACTCGACGAGCCCGAGCGAGGGGCTATTTTAGAATTCAATATGGATGGCACGGGACGCCGCGTCTTTGCGCGCGGCGTACGCAACGTAGTGGGTATGGATTTACATCCGCAAACAAATCAATTATGGGGCACGAACAACGGACATGATAGAGAGGGCTCGGGTATTCCACCCGAGTGGGTGGATATCATTCGCGAGGATGGATTTTACGGCGTGCCTCTGGCCTATGGATACAGATCGTATATCGATTTTGAGGTTCCCGAATACAAAGAGAACCTGCCGATTACGCGCGAAGACTCGTTGCTCGTTGAGCGCATGGAACGCCCTGTTGCCCTGCTGCCGGCTCATACTGCTCCGATGGACATTCACTTTTATAGAGGTGACCTATTTCCAATGCGCTACAGCTCAGCGGCTTTTGTCGCGCTGCACGCGGGGCATGCCAAACTGGCTCCTTCTCCCGGATACAAGGTCGTGGCGCTGTTCACCAAACCTGATGGATCAGAAGCATACAGAGAGGACTTTGTGACGGGTTTCCAAACCGGCACGGAAATGGAAGACGTGTGGGGACATCCCGTTGGTATAACGACGGATAGCGCGGGGCGCTTGTATATATCCAGCGATAAGAATGTGCACGCTATTTTGCGCATTGATCACAGTCCTGTAGTGGCTGTAGCCGAATTTGGATTGGCTGACTCGGTTTATGCAGGGGCTGACTTTCCAATCGAGGCGACCATACAAATGGAGCGGACTCTGCCCGATGGAGACCCACCGGAAGTTGTGGCCGATCTCAGTTCGTTTGGTGGTGCCAGCGCGTTGCCGCTTGTGCGCACAGGAGAAAGTGAGTATACGCTGAGCGCGTCGCTAAACGCGGGTAGTGTGAGCGGCGTAAAGACCGTTTTTATCCATATAAAGCAGAAAGATGGTAGCACCGCGCACGAAGTGCGCTATCCCCATACGCTGGTAGTCATGCCGTCCAAACGTTTGGAGGATCGCGTTGTTTTCGACGATGTGCTGGGTGATGGGTGGCGCGTTCAAAACAAAGCTTGGTCGGATAGTCATCCATACGATCTGAATGAAGACGCCATCGTTTTTGGTGGGGAACGGTCTGCGTCCTTCCGTGTTTTCGACGGCGACTGGGATTGGGTTGTGCGATTTCGTCCCCCACAACAATTAGACACGGCCGGCTACGAAAGTCTGCGCTTTGCGGCCAACGTAGACCGCATGTTTCATCCCCGCCAAAAGGCGCCGACGTTCTCCGTCTATATGGGCGAGACCCAGTACGATTTGTTCAGTAGCAGTTTGGTCGATACAGCCAAGGTTGGCTGGCAGGAAGTAGAGGTCTCTCTGGGAGCGTTCCGGCAGATCGAAATGCTCAAAGAGATTAGCTTCTCGGGTAACTTTTCTGGGCGGTTCTACTTAGATGAAATACGGCTTGTAGGGGGTGAGATTATCACGGCCATCGAGGAGACAACGAGCGGCTTGCCGCATGCCCTTGAACTCAAGCCCAGTGCTCCCAATCCGTTTAATAGCGGCACGCTGATCCGCTATGCCATTCCAGCTGATCTACAGGTGTCAATCGATATCTTTAACTCGGCAGGTCAGCGCGTTACTAAACTGGTTCGAGCGATGCGTCGGGCGGGTGACTACCAGGTATACTGGGATGGACACGACTCGTTAGGAAACGACGTGGCTTCAGGTGTATACCTGTGTCAGTTACGCGTAACTGGCCGCGGATTGCGGGCAACGGAGGAGCTGCAGACTCGCACGCAAAAACTACTGTTGGTTCGCTAAGGTTACCCATATTCTACTGAGTGATTGCTGTATTTTTTTGCGGTGCGCTCTTGTCAAAGTTATAGGTTTTATCAGAGTGGAGAGCCTCAATAGAAAGGATATACACTGGTGAATATGCTTGAATTGGCACCGCCCGAAGACGCTGTACGCCTACTCAGAGACGATTTGAACAACTGGACAACACGTGAGGGTCAGCCCGCTGGCTGGCGATTTGAAGAAGGCGTTGCGCAAGTAGTGCCCGGAACGGGCGATATTATGACAGACGAGCGCTTTACAGATTTTTATCTGCACTTGGAATTTCGTTGTCCGCATATGCCGGAAGCAACCGGTCAGGCCAAGGGCAATAGCGGCGTGTTTCTCCAGGGACGCTACGAAATACAGGTGCTTGATTCTAGTGGATTTGCCGTGCCGGGTAAAGGAGACTGCGGTGCGATATACAATCAGTTTGCCCCGTTGGTCAACG
>CAXGPR010000008.1:0-67235 GCA_964011675.1 uncultured bacterium | reverse complement strand
ACGTGCCGGTCGACGACAAGGGAAGGATCTTTGTGCCTGCTGAGTTCCGTCGAAAACTGCCCCCGGAAGCAGATAGCACCTTCGTTGTAGTTCGCGGATTTGATCACTGCTTGACTGCCTATCCTCAGCACGTTTGGGGAGAGACGGCAAAGAAGCTGATGCGGCTTCCGCAAACGGAACGGAGAAATCGAGTCTTTATTCGCGCTATGCTCTCCCAAGCATCTGAAGTGAGAATGGATCGCCAGGGGCGTGCGGGTATTCCGCGCAAGCTGTTAGAGCGCGCTGGCATTGGCGAGCAGATGGTTGTCATTGGCGCATTGGATAAATTAGAGTTTTGGAACCCCGGGGATTGGCAGGAATTCATGGAAGAAGCGGATGAGGGGATGGAAGAAGCTGCCGAACACTTAGAACTATAGAAGGGGGCGCGGTTCCATGGCCTACCACGAACCAGTTCTGTGCGATAGAGTTATTCAGGAATTGGTGTCCGATCGGGACGGAATGTATTTGGATGCAACGGCGGGAGGGGCCGGTCATAGTGGGGCGCTGTTGAGATCGCTCAGTCCCAAGGGAACACTGTGGGCCGTCGATCGTGATCCCGATGCGATTGAACAAGTGCGCGCGTCCTTGGGAGATGATCACCGAGTTGTAATAAAAAGGGCTAGCTTTAAAGACCTAGAGGACCTTATATTTGAGTCGTCCGAGAAAAAGCTTAGCGGGGCCCTTTTCGATTTGGGCGTGTCTTCGCATCAAATAGATTCTCCGCATCGCGGTTTCAGTTACAGGGCTAATGGCCCACTTGATATGCGGATGGAGATTGGCCAGTGCAAAAGCGCTGCCGATTTGATTGCCGAGGCAACGGAGGCGGAACTCTTGCAAATCATACGAGATTATGGCGAGGAGCGACGAGCAGCGCCTATCGTGCGAAAAATAATTCGACAGCGTGAAGAATCTCCTATAGAAACGACGGATGATTTGAGGCGTGTGGTTGAAGTCACGCGTCCAAAGATGTTGTATAAAACGCTATCGCGCGTTTTTCAAGCTTTCCGCATCGCAGTAAACGGAGAATTGGAACAGCTTGCGGTCGGTTTGCGAGCCGCTACGCGCCATCTTTGCGTTGGGGGGCGTATTGCGGTAATCGCCTACCACTCTTTGGAAGATAGAATAGTAAAGCAGTTTATGGCCGAGCGCATGAAGCGCTGTCTGTGTCCTCCGCGTTTGCCTGTGTGCGTATGTGAGCAGAGGCCTGAGTTCTGCAAGGTGGGACGCGGACGAATACGGGCCAGTGAAGAAGAAATTGCAAGCAATAGTCGAGCTCGTAGCGCCGTTTTACGCGTTTATGAAAGAGTAGAGGATCAAACATGACCCGTATTCAGCCCAAAGCAGCCGTATCAATGCACTGCTGGCGTGGCATAGCCATCATCTTTCTATTCGTTGGAGCGATGCTGTTCCGCGTGTGGCAGAAGGTGGAAATAGCTCACATGGATCGGCAATATGATCAGGCTCAGCATCAGTTAGCTTCTCTTGCTGAAGAGCGAACTCGTCTGATGGCAGGCATCGCGTTTAAGAAGAAGTTAGGGATGATTGAGCACGTCGCCGTTGGAAAGATCGGTATGGTCTATTCGGTTGAAGGGGAAACCGTAGCAAATAATTGGTCGGTAAAGGACCTCGATTAAATGCGTGAAAGCCGGCGAAAGGATGCGTGGTGTGGGCCGCGACGTTTGCGCATAGCCTCTTGGTTGGGGCTGATCCTTTGGGCTATGGTTATCGCTAGGCTCGTACAAATACAGGGATTCTTAGGTGAGGCCTACGCCGAAAGAGCCTACGGACAGTACGTGCGTCAAACTTCGCTATCTGCCAAGCGCGGGAGTCTTTTGGACCGGCGCGGAACTGAAATGGCGGCCGACGTCAAAGCGCGGTCGTTTTACGCCAGGCCGGAGCGCGTGCAAGATCCTCAGGCGATCGCCAGTTTCTTTGCGCGGCTGAATGGTTTTAACAGCGAAAAAATTGTTGGTCAGCTTAGTGGAGAGCGCTCTTTTGTCTATTTGGCGCGTCAGGTAGATGCGTCTGCGGTTGATGCTCAGGCAGATTCGTTTACCGGTGTTTATAGCCACAGTGCAACGCGCCGGTTTTACCCGCTGGGATCTCTTGCCGGACAGCTTCTTGGGCATACAAATATTGACAATGAAGGCCGTGAAGGAATAGAGCGAGCTTTTGATGGCGTGCTGCGCGAAACGGAAGGTGCTCAGTTAGCTTATGTCGACGCGCGCGGTCTGCAGGTTCCTGGCAGCATCCAGCAGCGCTCCGCCGCGGAAAACGGGCGGAATCTCGTCCTGACTATCGATGCCCTCTATCAGAGCACCTTAGAAGAGGAACTCGCTCGAAGTATGGAAGAAGCGGATGCGGCCAGTGCCATGGGTGTGATCCTCGAACCCAATACGGGAGAGGTCCTGGCGATGGCTAACGTGCCGCTATTCGACCCAAATAACTCGGGTCGTTCCACGGCTGTACAGCGTCGCAATCGGGTGATCGCAGACGCATACGAGCCGGGATCCACGTTCAAGGTTATTGCAGCGGCTGCCGTACTTGAAGATGGACTAGCTGAAGTCGGCGAGCGCGTGTACTGTGAAGAAGGCCTATTGAGACTTTCCAATGGAGATCTCATACGCGATATAACCCCGCATGGGGAGCTGAATTTTGCTGAAGTCATCGAACAGTCCAGCAATATTGGCGTAATCAAGTTTGCTCGGCGTTTGCCCCGAGCACGCTTTTACCAGTATATCCGCAGCTTCGGGTTCGCTACGCGAAGCGGGGTTGAGTTGCCCGCAGAAAGCAGTGGACTTTTACAGCGCGTTGACCGTTGGTCGGATCGATCTCAAGAGACTATCTCCATAGGCCAAGAAATCAGCGTGACGGCGCTCCAGCTCGCCCAGGCCTATGCGGCCATCGCCAATGGGGGAAAGCTGTTAGTTCCACAGGTTGTAAAAGGCTACGCCGATCGTGATGGTCGTCTCGAAGAGGAGCGGGCTCCCCGCGTTCTGCGCCGTGTTATCAGTGAAAAGACATCTGCTACTCTGCGAAAAATTTTGCATGGAGTTGTCGATCGTGGCACTGGGAGCCGTGCACGGATTGCGGGCGTTTCGGTCGCCGGGAAGACGGGGACTGCGCAAAAGGCGGCTGCGGACGGACGGGGGTACGATCCCGATGCGAGTATCGTTTCATTTGCCGGCTTTCTTCCGGTTGAGAAGCCGCAGTTTGTATGCGTCATTGTGGTGGACGATCCTCGGAAAGAACGTTGGGGAGGAAGCGTGGCTGCTCCAGCCTTCCAGCGCGTGATGCAGCGCATTGTTCATCTGCCGGGAGGGCTGTTGGCCGATCGTCCGATTGCCGAGCATCTTGTGTCAACAAGGGTAGTTCCCGACTTGCGGGGCATGACGCGCAGCGCAGCCCATTTAACCGCCCAGTTAAGAGGCATCGAAGTTCGGGCTGAAGGGCACGGTTCGGTCGTGGTCGGGCAGGTGCCACTGCCTGGAGAAGAGGTGCTGACGGGGGTTGATATCCGCTGTCGGATGGGAGAAGATATCAGCCATCTCAGTGATGTTAAAGCATTAGAGGGGCGCCAAATGCGCTTGCTTGAGGTGCTCGAACAGGGTCGTAATTTGCCCGCGAGAGGTCTGTGATTGCTGCTCAGTAAACTGGTCGAAGCGATGCCTAATGCGCGGGTTGAGGGACCGCTTGATAAGCCGGTCGTCCAGGTTTGCAGCGATTCACGTCTCGTCGAATCCGGATCTGTCTTTGTCGCCCTAACTGGAGGGCAAATACAGGATCGCCATCAATTCATAGACGACGCGCTCGCTCGCGGTGCCGTGGCCATTATATCGGAAAGAGAAGTTGCTTGCGAAGTGACCTCCATCGTAGTTCCAGACGCTCGTATCGCTCTGTCGCAGGTCGCACGCACTTTTTTTGATGCTCCTGCTGACGAACTGATTAACGTAGGTGTTACCGGGACGAATGGAAAAACGACCACCGCGTTTTTAACGCGTGCGTTACTGGACCGGTGTGGGATTCCATGCGGTTATTTGGGAACGCTAGGCTATACGGTTCAAGGGGGCTTGAAGAAAATACCGAATACAACGCCAGAAGCAGACTTGTTACAGTCCTGCCTACGAGATTTTGTAGCGCAAGGGATGCGTGCAGCCTCGCTGGAAGTTTCATCCCACGGTCTGGCACTAAACCGAGTTAGAGGAATCTCTTTTAAGGTGGCCATTGGGACAAATCTCACGCGAGATCACTTGGATTTTCACGGGGACCTTTCAGCGTATCGCGAGGCGAAGGCCGCGCTCTTTACCCATCTGCCATCAAATGCCTTTGCCGTGCTGAATGCGGATGATCCGCACGTAAAAGACTGGGGTGATCTAACCGATGCGGAAGTGATAACGTACGGTATGAAAGCCCAAGCTGACTGGCAAGTTCGATCAGTAGATGCCACCCCGCAGGGGATGGTCCTTCACGCTTACACTCCGGTGGGGCAATTAGAAGTGCGAACGCCCTTGTTGGGCCAATTCAACTGTTATAACATTCTTGCTTCGATGGCCGCAGCCCATGCCCTGGGAATTGAGGTGGAAAAGCTTAGTGGGGAGGTCGCGGCCTTTGAGTCGGTACCTGGGCGGTTTGAATTGCTGGATGAAGGGCAGGAATTTGCCGTATTGGTAGACTATGCTCATACACCCGATGCGTTAGACAACGTGTTAAAAACTGCAAGATCACTGACAAACGGGAAGCTCATATGCGTGTTTGGATGTGGTGGAGATCGCGATCGGGGTAAGCGGCCAGAAATGGGGCTGGTCGCGGGGAAATGGGCCGATCTATTGTGGGTCACATCTGACAATCCGCGAAGTGAAGACCCCGATTCAATTATAGGACATATTGTCAAAGCGGTGCCTGCTAATGTAGTTTGCGCAACAGATACAAACAGGGCCTCAGCTATAGAGTCTGCCTTGCATGGAGCCTCGTTTGGAGACTGTGTCGTTATTGCCGGCAAAGGGCACGAGGTTGGGCAGGAACTGAATGATCGGGTAATCCCCTTTGATGACCGGTTGGTCGCGCGCGCTGTTTTACAGGCGATGAAATGCGCTAACTGAAACCGGCAGAGAGGTATCCATGCGTGGGGTAGGAATAGATGAAATTCTACAGTGGACGGGAGCCGAACTTGTTGGTATCTTAGATCGCCCTATTAATGTGTCGGGCGTTTCTTCCGATAGTCGAAGCGTAGCCGAAGGAGAGCTTTTTATTGCTCTTAAGGGCGAGCACTTTGATGGTCATGCATATGTGGAAGACGCTTTGTCCAAGGGCGCTTGTGCCGCTGTCGTAGGACGGTCCGAATTGGCTCGCTACGACTGGTCTAAAGGTCTTTTGCTTGCGGTAGACTCAGGCTTAGTGGCGCTTGGGAAAATTGCCGCGGGCTACCGCGCACGATTTGATATACCAGTGGTTGGTATCACGGGCTCTGCCGGCAAGACCACGACCAAAGAGATGGTTGCCACTGTATTAGAACAGCGATATAACGTACTAAAGACAGTAGATAGCGAAAACAACGAGGTTGGCGTTCCGCACACGCTTCTACGGCTTGATGCTCATCATGAGGTGGTGGTGCTTGAGCTAGCGGCGCGAAAAGAGGGCGATATACACTATTTGTGCATGGTCGCTCAGCCCACTGTGGGCGTTCTTTTAAATATCGGTACTGCTCATCTCGAGTATTTTGGTTCTGTTGAAGGGGTGGCCAAGGCCAAAGGGGAGCTCCTGGAGTACCTGGATGAGTCTTTGACAGCTCTCATTAATGCTGATGACCGTGTCGTGTGTCAGGAGGTTCAGAGGACAAAGGGGAGACTCCTGACCTTCGGTTTTCAGTCCGAGAGCAAGTTTCGTGGGGAGGGACTCGTCTTAGACCAGGAGGGCTGCGGCCACTTCCTTCTAAATAACACAATTCAGATCGATCTCAAGATCCCCGGTAAACACAATGCGTATAACGCGCTTGCCGCCGCTGCATTGGGACAACACTTAGGTGTTGATGACGAGGCAATAGGTTCGGCACTTTCGAAATTTCAGCCTTTTTCAAGGCGTTCGGAAGTCATTCGACTGGGGCAAGTTACCGTAATAAACGACAGCTATAACGCGAATCCTGGATCAATGCGAGCCGCTTTGGAAATGCTTGCGGAGATGGAGGGACAGCGGAAAGTTGTTCTGCTGGGTGATATGCTTGAACTGGGCCTATCTGGGCCGCAGCTACACGTTGAGATGGGACAAATAGCCGCGGAAGTGGCAGACTTAATTTTTACCACAGGTGCGCTCGGTCAGCACATTGCAGATGGGGCACGCGCCGCGGGTGCGGAGCACGTGACCCATTTTGTCGAAAAAGAGTCCGCCATAGCTAAACTCAAATCTACTTTGGTTGTCGATGACATCCTCTTAGTCAAGGCATCCCGAGCCCTTGAGTTATGGCATGTTGTAGAAGCAATCGGCTGAGAAACTCCTAAATCTCGGCTATTTACCATCCTCTCCCACTGGATGGTCTCCTTCGTTTTGATTCACTACTGGGCCGTGGTCCATCCCCCGGACTCGCAGCTTGGGTTTCCCCGTTCGAGGCGCGGAGAAGCCGCTTCATGTATGTCGTCCAGCGCGCTGGTACTCATTTGTTATTGGTCTGCCTACTGCTGATTGGGCTAGGACTGGTCATGATTTATAGCGCCAGTTCAGAGCTCGCTCGCGTACGGTATGACGATAGCAGTTTCTTCCTCAAACGGCAATTGGCCCGTGCAGTACTGGGTTTGTTTGTGATGTTTGTGGTCTCGCGCGTTCCTCTCGATTGGTTTGCTCGATTCTCTCGGGTCATCATGCTCTGGGCCATATTCCTTCTGGTCCTCGTGCTCTTTATTGGTGCGGGCCCTGCCGATCGCTGGCTCTACTTGCCCAATTCCTTAGCCAGTTTTGCGTTTCAGCCATCCGAGTTTGCAAAGTTGGCGTTAGTCATCTATTTGGCCGACGTGCTAGTGCGAAAGGAAGAAGATCTGCGCGAGTTCAAACGAGGCCTTCTGCCTCGGCTCGTAGTAGTTGGTCTGGTGCTTACGCTCATCGCGGCGCAGCCCGACTTGGGAACGGCAATCGCTATTGGCTGTATTGCGCTCGTTCTTCTGTGGGTAGGAGGCGTTGAGCCCGGTCAACTGGGTGCCGTGCTCCTAGTGGGAACCATAGGCATTGTCGTCTCCCTTTTGACCTCACCCTATCAACTGGCCCGTCTCACCAACTTTTTAGAAGGCAATGGAGAAGATGCCGGAAATTATCAGATTACTCAATCACTTATTGGAATGGGCAACGGCCAAGTGTTTGGAGTTGGGTTGGGCAACAGCATGCAGAAGCTTCAGTATTTGCCTGAGCCCCATACTGATTTTGTTTTCGCCTTTGTGGGAGAAGAAATGGGTTTGGTTGGCACAATAAGCGTCGTGGGGCTTTTTGTTGCTTTCGCTGTTTTGGGGTTGAAGATTGCGCGGAACTCCGTTAGCAGTCACGGTTTTCTACTTGCTACAGGCATGACGTCCATGATTTCCATTTACGCAATGCTTAATATGGGCGTGGTAACGGGTCTGCTACCTACGACGGGATTGCCGCTACCTTTTCTTAGCTATGGTGGCTCTTCCTTACTCTTGAACATGGCGGGTGTTGGGATCTTACTATGCGTAGCTCGTCATGCTGCTATGCATTCTACCCATAGGGCCCGATAATGGACATCGTCAATCGCTATAAATGGGCCCATATGGTTGGCATTGGAGGGGCGGGTATGGCTGCTTTGGCTCGCCTCTTGAAGGCGCAGGGGATGTGCGTGACGGGGTCAGACTTGGCGTCATCTTCTACCGTTAGTGAATTGGCTCGAGAGGGTTTTCCTATCGGGAAAGGGCACTGCGCTACACAGGTGGGAGATTCGGATCTATTAATCTATTCTGCTGCAATACCGGACAGCAACGTCGAGCGTCTTGAAGCTGAGGCGCGCGGGATCCGCTGCGCTAGTCGTGCCGAAGTACTTGGCGAATTGAGTCGATCACGGCGTACTATTGCCATTGCTGGAACTCACGGTAAGACGACTACAGCATCAATGGTGACGGACATATTATGCCGTGCTGGCTGGGATCCGGACTTCTTGGTTGGGGGTGAGATCGGTGGTCGGGCCCACGCCGCTGTAGGGTTGGGGGAATGGTTCGTTGTAGAAGCAGATGAGTTTGCCCGTTCTTTTCACCAGCTTGATCCTGAGGTGGCTCTCGTTACGTGCGTTGAGGCTGAGCACCTCGATTACTACGGCGGTCTGAGAGAAGTAGAAGAGGCCTTTGTCGAGTTTTTACATCGTCTGCCACCCGTGGGAACAGCATTTGTGGGGGGGGATGATTTGGTCGGAGGCGGAGTTGTTGGCTTTCTAAGTCGAAACTATCTGAGTTTTGGTCTTGGCGCAGAATGTGACTATCGGATTACGGACTTATGCCAACGACCGGAAAGCAGCCACTTTAGGTTATCGTATAGAGGCGCACATTGGGCGGAATTTGAGATCGGGATTCCCGGATTACACAACGCGCGCAATGCAGCGGGTGCCGCTTCGGTCGCGCATCATCTGGGTGTAGATAAAGCATGCTGTGCGGCTGCATTGGCCGGATTCAAAAGCGTAGATCGACGCTTTGAAATTAAGGGTGAAGTCAATGGGATTCGGGTGGTTGATGACTATGCGCATCATCCTAGTGAAGTTGCGGCTGCTCTGCAGGCAGCGCGCGTTAGCGAGCGGCGTATATTAGCCGTTTTCCAACCGCATCTATACACGAGGACGCGCGATTTTAAAGCGGCTTTTGCTCGCGAATTAGCCCGTGCAGATCACGTTGTTTTAACGGATGTATATCCGGCAAGAGAGGAGCCCATTCAGGGCATCGATGGTCGACTAATTGCCATTGAGCTCCAGCAGTTGGGATATGAAAAAGTGGACTACATAGCCAGCTGTAGCGATCTCGTGTCCCACGTATCAGCGCTGTGTAAAAGCGGGGATACGGTGTTGATCATGGGGGCAGGTAACATCGGTGAGGTGTCAGAAGATCTCGTCGAATTTCTTAGCGGAGACCTGCGGTGAGAGGTCGAAATGTGGCCCGTGTCAAGTCGAAGTCGGGTAAAAAAGCTGCTGCCTTATCACGGCGAGAGGGACTCCGCCTGAAGAGACTGGTGTTGCTGCTGCCCCTAGTAGGATTGATATCGCTGGTCTGGGGAATATGGGAGTGGCGCCATTCGAAGGCATATGCAGCGCAGTTTGAGCTCGTCGCAATTGAAGTCAATGGTTTGCGATTGCTCACGGGGGAAGATGTACTTGCGGCTACCGGATTGGAGATAGGAGATAACGTGCTGGAGGTTGATTTACGCGCTGTTGCCAATCGTTTGGAAGCAGAGCCGTGGGTGCGGCGCGCAGTGGTCATGCGCAAGCCACCGGATCGACTTGTCGTAGAGTTAGTTGAGCGTCAGCGCTTTGCATGGGTGGTGTTGGATCAGACCTATGGAATCGATGACGAAGGCATTCTTCTACCTGCTAATCGTTTGGCCAACGAAACGCTCACAGAAGTAGATTTACCCGTTATTTCAGGACTCACGCCCATTGCGGATTCGCTCTATGCTGGCATGGCCTTAGTAGATACTGCGGGAGTACTAGGCAATGTGCTCACTTGGTGGAAGCAGGCGACAAGTGTCGATCCAGAGTTTTGTATGGGCATTTCTCAATTAGAAGCACTCAGCGATGAAGGGATTGCTCTCCGATTAGCTGGAGACGGGTTGGAGGTACGTCTGCCTTTTGATCGGGTAGACGAGCGTTTGCGAGAGCTCAAGCGCATGATGCCGAGAATTTATCGCGAGTATTCCAACCCCGCTTATATCGATCTGCGCTACAGCGGTCAGCTCGTAGTGGGAGGAAAAGAGAAAGGGACGGGATGAGCGCGGAGAGTAGATGCGTCGTCGGATTAGACCTGGGAACAACTAAAATAAGCACGGTGATCTCCGAGATTATACCTAACAAGATGCCGCGTATCCTCGGGTTTGCCAGTTGTGCTTCGCAGGGGCTGCGTCGCGGAGTGATAACCGATGTCGAGAAGACGGTGCAGTCGGTCGAAAAAGCGGTTCGCCAAGCTGAGCTCATGGCTGGTACGGAAGTGAGAGAAGTCTTTGTGGGGATTGCGGGAGAGCACGTAACCAGTCAAGACAGCTCTGGAGTCGTTGCGGTGGCCGGATCCGATGGGCGCATCACAGAAGAGGATCGCCAGAGGGTGCTTGAATCGGCCGGCGCTGTTAAGACGCCTATCGACCGGGAGGTTCTTCACGTATTGCCGCAGGAGTTTATCATCGATGGACGTCGAGATATTGCCGATCCAGTTGGAATGCTCGGTGTGCGGCTGGAAGTGCAGGTGCACGTTGTTTCAGGTGCGGTTACCGCGGCCCAGAACATCTGTCGCAGTATCCACAGGGCGGGATTAGCGGTCCGCGATATTGCATTGGAACCTTTAGCTTCTAGTGCGGCCGTGCTTGACAGTGACGAGCGGCAAATGGGTGTGTGTCTGGTTGATATCGGTGGGGGGACAACAGATATGGCCGTATTTTCGCGCGGTAGCTTGCGCTATACGGGGGTTATTGGACTTGGGGGCCAAAATGTGACTAGTGACGTAGCTATCGGTTTACGCACGGGGTGGCCCATTGCCGAAACTTTGAAGTGCACGCGTGGAACCGTTTCGCTCGAATCTGTTGGCGAAGACGAAACGGTTCAGGTACCCGGCGTTTCTGGCCGACCTGCAACGCAGGTCTCCCGTCGCCTCTTAGCAGATATTGTCGAGGCGCGGATGGAGGAAATATTTATCCTAGTTCGGGACAGCCTGGGTGCCAACCGGCACAATTTAGGCGCGGGGATTGTGCTGACGGGTGGGGGGGCATTGGTAGATGGAGCGGCCGAGTTGGCAGAACGCGTATTCGAGATTCCCGTCAGGGTAGGTACGCCCAGTGGCGTTGTTGGCATGATCGATGGAATGGATAACCCAGGATATGCGACCGCTGTAGGATTGGCGCGATTGGCCGGTGATCGCAGCGATCGTGAGGAGGGGCAATGGCCGCGCGGAGAGAATCTTGATGGGGCTGGTTTCGAAGCAGTTTTTGGACGTATGAAAGAATGGTTTCAAACATGGGTATAGGTGGAGCGCAAGTTGCCTGTACATCAACCAGAGAGGAAAGTTGACTATGAACTTTAGAATCATTGAGGATGAGCGTAAAGCACGTATTAAAGTTGTCGGTGTGGGGGGAGCTGGCGGCAATGCCATTAATCGCATGATTCAATCCGGCATGAACGGCGTTGAATTTATTGCGATTAACACGGATGCGCAGGTGTTGGAAACATCTTCTGCTGACGCCTGTATTTGCATTGGTGACGGTGTGACGCGTGGGCTGGGCGCCGGTGCTGATCCACAGATTGGTCGGCAGGCTATTGAAGAAGATCGCGAGAAAGTGGCAGAGCGTCTTGCCGATGCTGACTTGGTATTTATTACGGCTGGTATGGGAGGTGGAACCGGCACGGGTGCTGCGCCCGTAGTTGCTGAAATTTGTAGAGATCAGGGATCTCTGGCGGTGGGTATCGTCACGGAACCCTTTGTCATGGAAGGGTTTCCCCGCATGCGCAATGCGCATACGGGTTTGGGTGAATTACAGGAGCGAGTCGACACGCTCATCACGATAAAGAACCAGCGGTTGTTGAGTATCTGCGATCGCGATACGACGCTCGATCAAGCCTTTTTTCAGGCAGATGAGGTTCTCATGCAGGCAACGCGCGGCATCGCCGATCTGATTACCATACCCGGCATGATCAATCTCGACTTTAACGACGTGAAGACCATCATATCGCAGGGCGGAGATGCGATCATGGGCGTTGGAACGCACAAAGGAGAAAACCGCGCGGTTGAAGCCGCGCGTAAAGCGATTCAGAGTCCGCTCTTGGAAGATGTGTCGATCCACGGTGCGAAGGGGGTCCTGATCAATATTGCTGCTGATTCAAATTTGACGCTCTTTGAGGTGAACGAAGCGATGTCGCTGATTCACGAGGCCGCCGGCCAAGAAGCAAACATTATCTTCGGCACTGTAAAAGACGATCAGATGTTAGATGAAATTAGTGTTACGGTTATTGCTACCGGATTTAATCTCAGCAGCGAAAGCCGCTTGGCTGTTCCCACAGCACAGCGCGAGAACCAAACCGCTGAACCGGTCGAGGATGAAGCGCCCGGTGTTCGCAGAATAGGAAATCTCGATGTGCCGGCTCACACGCGGCGTCGCACGGCTGCTGGGGAGGTCAACGAGGGAGCCGGCGGAAATGATGAGAATTTAGACATACCGACTTTTCTGCGGCGGAGAATGGGGTAAATCTTTAGGAGTAATTGCGCAGGGCAAGTGATAAAGTATATTTACGGAGCGAAGATGAGGCTATAGACTGTCTATGAAAGGCCCTGTCACCTAGCTCTCTTCGATAAAGAATGAGTGGGCTCTTAATGGTTCCCTTGTAGGTGTTGTATTGACTGAAGGTGTGCCCTAATAAGTATTACTTTGTCACATAAAACTATAGGAAAACGAAAAAAATTGGCTAATAGAAGTAGGATTTCAAAGCTTTTATCGCTCATGCTACGCCATAAGCCAGACGAATTTGGTCTTGAGATTGATGCGTATGGCTATGCGCCCGTTGATCAGGTGCTACAGGCATTGCAAGAACGGTATGATGACGTCACGGAAGACGATGTACAAACCTTGGCAAACGATCCTAAGCAGCGCCGTTTTGAAGTGAATGAATACGGTATCCGCGCACTGTATGGACACAGCTTTTTTATCGAAATGGACGGTGAGCCCATTGCGCCTGTTCCCGATCGTTTCTATATGGGCACCACACATGCTGCAGCGCGTGCCTACAAAACGGAGGGGATCACATCGGGAGATCGCTATTACGTGCATCTATCGCTTGACCGGGAGACGGCCGCCAGGCGCAGTCATGAGAAGTCTGGGCCCTTGGTCGTTGAGATTTTGGCGGATAAAGCGCATGAACAAGATATCGCGTTCTTTGTTCGGGGCGAAGTGATCCTAACGGAAGAAATTCCCCCTGAATGCGTTGGCCAAATATTAGGGATTGGGGGGTATTCGGCTGTTGATGAGGCGAAATCCGGTCGCGAAACGGCTCCCGCTTCGTTCGGGAGAAAACCGCGTTTTGTGACGCGTTAAGCTTTACATTTAGAGCGGCTTTAAGCCGTTAGATACCCAGCGTTGAGTGACTCTGCTTGTTGTTCGGAAAGACGGTGAGCAGAGTTTCTTCGCTGGGTTTTTTGTGCACTTTGTTGCGGCGTTTTCTACTTGGGTGGTCAAAGTGTGCTCGGAGACTTGAAGGGGATATAAGGGAAATTTTTTCATAGAGCATAAGAGAAAATAGTCGATATATATTGAGAGAGAGGAAATTATTGACGAGATGTAGAAAGAGATGGGTTGTTTTTAATGGCACCGTATTTGCTGAATCCGCTGGTGTCTCATGCGCGGGGTGCGCTTGCATTATTTTTCCGTGAAGTAGCTCAGCGTTGGGTGCCTACTTTTTGACCGAGGAGCTTTCGATGACGGCCATACCGATTCCGCATGTTGAACAGTCGCCAATTCCAATGAATGACCTGAGTCTCCAGCACGCCCGACTGAGCGCTGAGATAGAGGGTGCAATACGTGAGGTGGTTGGGGGATGCAATTTCATTCTCGGTCCGCAGGTCGAGCGCTTTGAGCGCGCGTTTGCCGACTATTGCCGAGTTAAACACTGCGTGGGGGTGAGTAGCGGCACTGATGCACTGCGTCTGGCACTGCAGGGATGTGGTATCGGAGAAGGGGACGAAGTTATTACGACGCCGTTGACCTTTGGGGCGACGTTAGAAGCCATTTATCAAGTCGGAGCCCGTCCCGTTCTGGTCGACGTTGATCCCATATTTTTTACAATAGACCCCCAGCGGGTTGAGGATGCGCTCACCGCACGCACGCGGGCAATAATCCCCGTTCATCTCTACGGTCAACCCGTAGAGATGGGGCCTCTTCTTGATTTGGCCAACTGCAGAGACCTAGCAATAGTTGAAGATGCGGCTCAGGCGCACGGTGCCCGCTATTGCGGCCAGCCGGTTGGCGGGCTCGGGCGCGTGGCTTGCTTCAGCTTTTATCCGGGAAAAAACCTAGGTGCTTATGGTGATGCGGGCGGACTTACAACAAACGATGATGTATTAGCAGAGCGCCTGCGCCGCTTGCGCAATCACGGACAGGCTAAGGGCGATAAGTTTAACTACATCGAAGTAGGCGGAAATCACCGCATGGATGGCATTCAGGGCGCTATCCTAGACGTTAAACTTCGCTATTTGGACCAGTGGAACGAGCACCGGCGTGCGATCGCTGCGCGGTATATAGAAGCCCTTGGCGACGTATCGGCCGTGCAACTGCCCAGTCAAGCACCTTATGCCCATCACGTTTACCATCTCTATGTTGTATGCGTCCCTGATCGCTCTGATCTGGCGGCCCATTTGCGCGCACAGGCGATCCAATCCGGCGTACAGTATCCTCATCCCTTACACTTAACTCCCGCCTTTGCTTCTTTGGATTACAATGTAGGCGATTTTCCTCATTGCGAACAGGTATGTTCTCAGCTACTGTCTCTGCCGATGTATCCCGATATGACCTTTGCTCAGGTGGATCGCGTGGCCGAGGCGATAATGCGTCACTACGCGTAGACTGATTCCGCTGATAGGGTCGAGGCAGTGCATTAAAAGGGCCGTCTAACAGAATGAAATACTCGAGTCTTTCTTTGGGGCGCTCTCAGATTAACAGATCTGAGAGCGCCCTTTTCTTCTACATCGGTTGGAAGAATGTGACGCCTGAGATAGTTATCTTCGTTCTGTAGCCAGTGAAGGAGTATTAGTTGCCTTCCGTCGGAAGCTTTCGCACATTGTTTGCCGTATATTTATTTTGGTAGGGGCGGACTAACGTTGCCTTTTTCTGTTCGAATTTTCTATCTGATTACGCGGAGAGCACGATGGAGGCTGCAAACAAGACGGCGCGTATTTTTCAAATACTCATAGGGATAGTCTATCTGATCTCAGGTGCTATTAAGACCTGGGAGCCTATTCTATTTTATTGGGAGGCTATACCTCATACCCAGCTATTAGGTTTTGGACGGGAAAATTTCCAGCTTGTTGCAAAGGGGGCCGTCTTATTGGCTCCTTTTGAGGTGGGACTTGGTTTTGCCCTTCTCTTGAACTGGTTGCCGCGGATCACGCTACCCGTTGCAACGCTGTTGATGGCTTTTTTTACTGGATTGCTCACCTATGCCTGGAAGATGGGGGCTTCAATTGACTGTGGCTGTTTTGGAGCACTTGTTGAGCGTAGTCCTGGCGAAGCCGCTGTGGAAGATGCCATCATGCTGTCTATGCTGGTCTTTACCCTATTTTGTTCAAGGTCAGTAGACTCGTTGCCGTGGACTCCTCAAGGAAGCCTGTATCGCCGAGCTGCCCCCGCCGTGTTTGTTCTTGCTCTCGTCGTATGTGGGGTTCGATTTTTACCTGAAGTGGAGCGCTTAGAGGTATCTGACCTAAAAGCTGATGTCCGTCTGATTGGGCTGTCTATTCAGGGAGTAGACGCTGATCTGCAACAGGGTAAATATCTTATTGAATTATTTAGCCCGGCATGTGGCCACTGTATAAATGCCGTACCAAAGATTAACGCTATGGCGCAGGACGATACGCTCCCTCGCGTTATCGCGCTGACCAGTTTCTCACAAGAATCCGATCAACTCGTCGAATTCGAACGTCGTTTTAATCCACTATTTGATATCGCAACGGTCTCGTTAACAGATTTTTATCGCCTGACCTATGCCCACGGTTACCCGCGGTTGGCCTACATAGAAGACGGGGTCGTGCAGTCAGTGTGGGAGCGCGATTTTATGCCCAGCCTAGAGCGTCTGAAAGAAATAACGCGCTAATTGGAAAAACTATATAAGCCTTTTAAACTGTGCGAATCCTTTGGAAAAGGGAACGAGTAAATGAGTGATTTAGCCCTATTGGGTGGCACAAAGACCCTAAAATCGATAGAGGATGGCGATATCTTTCGCTGGCCTATTATCACACTGGAAGATGAAGAGGCAGTACTGGCAGTCCTGCGCAGAGGGGCCATGTCAGGAACGGACGTAACCCGTCAGTTTGAAGAAGAGCTTTGTGGCTATTTCAACCTACCCCATGCGCTTTGTCACAACACGGGTACGGCGGCTATCCAAGCCGCTATGTGGGCGTGTGGCGTGCGCCGAGGAGACGAAGTGATATGCCAAAGTATGACCTACTGGGGGTCTGCTTTACAGGTTTTTTCCCTGGGGGCTACGGTCGTTTTCGGCGAGATGGATCCGCTCACCCTGACGCTGGATCCGGCCGATGTCGAATCGCGCATAACGGATCGAACCAAGGCAATTATCGTCGTTCATTACAGTGCTTATCCGACGGATATGGATCCGATTATGGAGATCGCGGAGCGCCGGGGTATCAAGGTGATAGAAGACGTATCTCATGCGCAGGGTGGTCTGTATAAGGGACGACTTCTGGGTACGATCGGCCACGTGGGTGCGATGTCGATCATGTCTGGCAAGTCGCTGCCGTGTGGCGAAGGCGGTTTTCTGGTAACAAAAGACAAGCAGATTTACGAACGGGCTGTCTCTTTTGGACACTATCAGCGTTCGTTTGGAGTGGAGGACGCCGAGTTGGCTCCCTTCCAAGGAATGCCGTTGGGGGGCTACAAGTATCGCATGCACCAGCTTTCTTCGGCGGTGGGACGGGTGCAGCTCAAACACTATGATCGTCGGATAGCAGTCATTCAAAAAGCTATGAATTACTTCTGGGACCAGTTAGAAGATGTGCCTGGAATTAAGGCTCATCGACCTCCAAAAGAAAGCGGAAGTACAATGGGAGGGTGGTATGCCGCTAAAGGGCTTTATGTAGCCGAAGAATTAGGCGGGCTGCCGGTCGCTCGCTTTTGCGAGGCGGTCAATGCAGAGGGGGGAACGTTTGGTCTCAGGCCGGGTGCTAATCCGTTGATGCACCTGCATTCCGTGTTGAATGAAGCCGATATTTATGGTGACGGAAAGCCGACTCGGATAGCCTTCTCCGATCGGGATTTGCGACAGGGAGTAGGGTCGCTGCCAGTTTCGGAAACGCTTCCCGAACGTTGTTTCTCTATCCCTTGGTTTAAGCATTATCGCCCCGAAGTGATTGACGCATATGTAGCGGCTATTCGCAAGGTGATCCATCGTGCAGATGAGCTGTGCGCATGAAGATTGATTCGATATTGTGCCATCGCCTTTTTGGATATGGAATCCCCTATCGGGTGAAATGCGATAAGACGGTCGGTTTTTCGGTTGTGGAAACCTCGGCAGAGCAGGAAGCCAAGGTGCTAGCAAGCACTCTATCTAATCTGCAGAGAGAAGCGGTGCTTGAAGGAGAGATGGATCCTCTATGGGCATATTCTATGCCCTTCGGACGCTGCGGTATCGAGGGTCTGCCGCGTGAATACATTCAGGTGCACTTTAGCCAAGAAGCATATGTCGATGTGTTGAGGGGAGAAGGGGTTGCAACTCGTGCTGTTTCCAATGGTGAGGTCGTTGCGATTGAACCGAGGACTGTTGTGCGGTTACGGGCCCGGCCCGCTAAAGGTGGACGCGTTTTAGTAGCCTTTCAAACTCAAGATCACACGCCGTTGCACGGCAATGCGGGCCCTTTTGTAATCGAGGGACCTGCGCCTGAGGATTGGCGTGAACGCTTACTATATTGTTACGCTGCTTTTGAGGAGACCTCCGCAATGATGTCCCAAGAGCGAAAAGTGGTGCTCGATCGCTTCTTTGATGCGATGGCAGTGCGCATAGCTGATGTGGCAGAGATTCACTCGTTGCGTGAAAGCGCGCGGACGGTCGGATCTTACGTCACACATGATGAGGATCTTTTCTTTGACCGACAGCGTGTTCTTTTAAGTGAAACGACGATGGCTCGAGTCGCCCGGGCAGATGAGGAGGTTTTTCGCTTTCCCGGTATGTTCGGCGCCGTAGCACCGCTTTTTAGTTTGATAAAACAAACGCGTTGAATGGTGGAGTCCCTTTGGCGAAAAAGAAGATTCGCCTCGCCTAATTGGCTGTGGGTGATACGCCAGGTGCTGCTGAACATTGAACCGCTGGACGTGCCCGCACGGATTGAAGAGTGAAGTCCTGATGCGGCTCTCTTCCGTCGGATACGGAGAGGAAAAGGCTACGAAGAGGCCTATTTTGCCCTACAAGTGGTTCGTTTGACGGAAGCCGCTTATATAAATCTGCGGATCTAAAACACACGGTGTGCGTAGCGCGCTATAGAGAAAGGAGAGGGCATGGTTGAGTATGGTCAGGTAATCCGGGAATTAGAAATCAGCTTGCCGCGGCTTCTCGCCCGTCAGATTGTGGACGAACGCAGTACAGATTGTGGTGGATTTATGGACGGCGATGGACTTGTGGGGCCCAACAGCGTATCCTCTGCATCTACGCTGGCCTACGCTTACTTACTGCGCGAATCATCGCACTACCAAAGTCCGGAACTCCTCGAGCGCATTCTCATGGTGGGCGATTTCGGTCGTCGTCGTCGCCGGCCCTCGGGCAATTACGATCTACTGATTACTAATTTTGACTCGTCTCCAGATACTGGCTTCATAACTAAGTCGTTGGCGCCCGCCGTTAAGTTAGCGCGAGTCGCAGAGGGTGATGAGGGCGCTCAGCAAATCGCAGAATCGCTGGGTGAGTTGATCCTAAGTGGTGTGCCGGGCATGGTCAACGGAGGATTCCACACGCCTAACCATCGATGGGTTCTGGTTGCGGCTCTTTCGCTGGCTAAAGAACTGTTTCCCGATATCGAAGTACAGGATACAATCGAGGCCTATCTAGCCGAGACAATAGACTGCAATGCCGACGGTGAGTATATCGAACGCAGTACAGGCGTATATAACGCCGTCGTAAATCGGTCTCTCATTCTGGCCTCCCAAGCGTTGAGCCGGCCCGAGTTGCTGGACCCAGTGCGCCGGAACCTCGACTTCAACTACCATATGTTACACGGCGATGCGACCGTAGTCACCAGTATATCCCGCAGGCAGGATCGCGGCGCGCGTTCAGTGCCGACGACCCTAGCTGACGGCTATCAAGCCATGGCTCATATTGACGACAATGGCTTTTACGCTGCCGTAGCAGATTGGCTAGTGGAGCGGGGGAAAAGCAGCATTGTGTGTTTGCCTAACTTTGCTCTGAATCCAGCGTGGCGAACGGCCGAGGTGGCGCGCGAAAAACTGCCTACTAGCTATGCCAAATCCTTTCCCGTTTCGGGGCTGTGGCGTGTGCGTCGCGGTGGGGCGAGCGCAACTGCTGCAGCGGGGCTGACCTCGCCCTTTTCCGTTGTATACGGGCAGGCAGAGATGACTCTCAAGCTGTGCTCAACCTATTTTGCCACGGGTCAGTTTGTCGGAGAGGATTTTGTCGGCTCCGAGCGCGAAGCGCATCTTCAGCACATGGGGCACAATAAGATTTACCCGGAAAAAGATTATCGAGGGGGAATTTACTGGCTGCCAATCGATGAACAGGTCGATGCGGAAAACTGGCAGGAGGTGCGCGGTCGGCGTGCGACTTACGAGCTCCCCCCGTTGCAGGTGTCGCTGCGCATGGTAAGCGTCGAGGGAGGATTTGACCTCCACTTGGCGACGTCCGGCGGTCTCGACGGCGTCCCTTTTCAAATTGAATTCAGTTTTACGCCAGGGGGAACCTTGGAGACGGAAAACGTGCTCCTCGAGGGCAAAGAGGGCAATACAGCTTTTCTCAAGCGTGGAACAGCTCTCTATCGGGTGGGTAATGATGCTATATCCGTTGGGCCTGGAAGTCACGCTCACAGTATGTGGGCCATGCGCAACAGCGAAAGCAGTTCGGACGTTTTCCGCCTGTTGATTACGGATATGGCCCCATTGAAGAGGACGATTCAAATACGCTGCGGAACCTGGTCGGCAACAGAGAAAAAGTTGCTTCCGTAGCCTACCCTAAGTGAAGCTCGTCGGCTTGGGCAAAGCGACACGCTTGCACGTCCCCCGTTCTCAACTGCGTTCCATCCGAAAGCTGCTCCTGTCTGCCGACCAATTGGCGCGCCATGGTTTTTCGCCAATGCGATAGAACTTCGGGTTCTTTCTGTGCCAGATCCGCGCATTCGTGTGGGTCGGCCCGCAGGTCAAAAAGCTGTTCCTCTCCATTTATTGGATTCCAGATATATTTCCACCGTGCATCGGTCAAAAACTGGTTGGCATTTTCTGGATGATAGCAGGGGGCGTGTTCGCCGTGGTAAAAGGGACGCAGTATATCGGACGGATCGTTTAGGAGCCCGAGTATACTGTGTCCCTCCACGCTCTCTGGTTGGTCAGTAGCAGCCGCCTGTAGAAACGTGGGCATGATGTCTTCCCAGCCAACGAGCCCGTCGCATTCGACGTTGCGCTTTGCGTTGATGGATTCAGGAGCAACGGCTATGAGCGGAACGCGGGCCGAGGCTTCGTAGGCGTAAGTCTTTCGCCACAGGTGGTGATCGCCGAGCATCTCTCCGTGGTCGGATGTAAAAACGATGAGCGTATTGTCGAGCAGGCCGCTGCGCTGCAAGCGTTCGACCAATCGGCCAATTTGCGCGTCGAGAAAAGATAAATAGGCAAAGTAGGCAGCTCTCGCTCTGTGTACAATATGCTCGGGCAGCGTTCCTCGCCAAGCGTTGACGTCGAGGGGATAGCGGGCATCTCGAGCATGCCGCTCCGCCCAATCGCCGATTTCGGGTTTTGGCAGGTCTCGATCAATAAACTGGTCATAGTAGACTTGGGGTGGACACCAGGGAGGATGCGGACCGTTAAACGACAGCGTCAGAAAAAAGGGACGCGTTGGGTCTCGCTTGTGCAGGAAGTCGAGAGCCTGCCCCACAAAGTACGTCTCTTCCATCTGATGCTCGGGTAGATGGTTGGGACGCCCAAGCCAAGAGTTGGCCGGCACGCCGTGGGCCAGCTTCTCCGTCTCTATTCCAGGCTGTTGGGATAGCCATTCTTCATAGTCGGTCGGAATGACGAGCTGCTCATACCCCAAGTGCTTGCGAACGGGATAGAAATGAGTTTTGCCGATATTTATCGTCTGGTAGCCTGCCGAAGTTAGCTCGCCGGCCAGCGTATGTGGATAGTCCCACGGCTGCCCATCTCGGTATCCGACCATCCCCTGGCTATAGGGGGTCATACCCGTCATAAGAGATCGCCGCGCAGCTACGCAGGAAGGACAGGGCGTGTAGGCCCGAGTAAACGTGGTGCCGCGTGCAGAAAGAGAGTCTAAATGGGGCGTTTCCACGGCGGGATGGCCGAGACGGCCCAGACAGTCTCCTCGCCAGTGGTCGGTTAAGATAAGCAGCATATGGGGACGGTCGGTCATGATCTCGTACCTTATACGGCGTTGGCCACTGAGCCGTCAGAGCGCAGCGGAGTGTGACCGGAAGTCATTGGTTTGTAGGGGGTTTTTTCGACGAGCACTTCGTCGAGTTCGACGCCAAGACCGGGTGCTTCGGGAAGGGCGATATAGCCGCCCTCGCGCTGGTAGCAGGTTTTAAATACGGCATGGTGCGGCGCCTCATCGTTCTTGGTGTATTCCTGCGTGACAAAGTTAGGAATCGTGGCATCCAAGTGCAGCGAAGCGGCGGTGATTAGCGGACTCAAGAAATTGTGCGTAACTACGGCGCAGTGGTAACTCTCGGCGATGGCTGCGATTTTCTTGCAGTGCGTCAAGCCGCCGGCTAGCGCTACGTCAGGGCGGATGTATTGAGGCCCGCCCTGTTCTAAGAGTTCGCGGAATTCCCATATGGAAACAAATCGCTCGCCGTTGCCAAAAGGCAGAGGTGATTTGGCCGAAATTTGAGCCTGCGAGGAGATGCTGTCGATCTGTATGGGATCTTCGAGGAAAAGCACGTGAAACGGCTTGAGCGCATCGGCTAGGTCAAGGGCGACCATTGGCGTTAACTTCCTGTGCAATTCGATAATCAGATCCAGGTCGGGGCCGCCTGCTTCTCGTGCGGCGGCGGTGATTTCAACGGCCGTGTCGATGAGTCGCGCCTGTGCCATGTCCTGGTAGCCCCCTGGCAAGGGGTCAAATTTAACTGCGGTGAAGCCCTCTTTGACGGCCGCTTTGGCCGAGGTGAAGTTGGCTTCGGGCGTGTCGCCACCCGACAGCAGGTGGAGGCGGATTTTGTCTCGAACGCTACCTCCAAGCAGTTCCCATGCGGGCACTTCAAAGTGTTTTCCTTTGATATCGTATAGGGCGATATCAATTGCTGCGACGGCTCCCATAATCGCGGTGCCTCTGAACGGTGCCATGCGGTATAGGTGGTTCCAGTGGTGTTCGATCTGCAGCGGGTTCTGACCTATGAGATAATCTTTATAGACGTCGATAATGCTCTGCACGGCCGTGGGATATCCCCAGCAGGCGGTTTGTCCGAGGCCGGTAAGGCCACTGTCGGTGGTCAGGCGTACTACAAGGCCATTGCCGATGAGGAGAGTTTCTACTTGTTCGATTTTCATAAAGGGCTCCTGTTGATGATCCAATCCAGTTAATGTAGCACGGAGTAAAGAGGGCGCCAAACGCTTGGTCACCGAAGTCTATCGGGCCGGTTGAGTACCGCCTGTGCATTAGCGATATTGAAGCCAATAAAAAAGGGAGAAATTTATGGCTAATTTGCGTTTTGCCGCGCCTAGGGAACCACGCGTGGCCTGTATTACGGGCGGGGCGCGCGGACTGGGCCGTGCTACGGCGCTGCGTATCGCTGAGGAAGGCCGGGCGATTGCCCTATTAGACGTGTTGGACGAAGAGGGAGAACGGACGGTCGCCGATATTGAGGCGCTGGGTCAGCGGGCGCTGTACATGAGAACAGATGTCACTGACCCACACCAAGTGCACCGTGCAATAGATCAGGCGGCCAAAGCGTTTGGTCGTCTCGATATATTAGTTTGCTGTGCCGGCATCTTGGGATGGGAAAAGCCCTTTCTCGAACAGCCGCCCGAACAGTTTGCCAAAGTGATGGATATCAACGTGTGCGGCGTTTATCATGCTCATCAGGCAGCGATTCCGTACATGCTTAACGGGGGCTGGGGACGCTGTTTGACGATTACCTCTGGGGCGCGGCGCGGATCTCCCAATCAGGTGCCCTATTCCGTATCCAAGGGGGCCATATTTTCTTTTGTCCAGTCGCTGGGTAATGTATGGGCGAAACAGGGCGTATTTGTTAACGGTGTTGAGCCGGGACGCGCGCTAACGGATATGGTCGTGCCGCGCTTTTCCCAGACGCATCTAAACGATCCGGGCAATCCCATGGGGCGCTATTCCGATCCGGAAGAAGTAGCTGAGGTCATCGAGTTTCTTTGCTCTGAACGCAATACGTATACGACCGGTTCGGTCTGGAATGTAAAAGGGGAGAGCGGATGAAAATTCGGGCTACAATACCGTTAGAAGAGGCACCGGCTTGGGCCGTGCTAGAGCGGCAGCTCATCGGCGTGATGGAAGAGGCTGTGTATCCGTTTTTGGCAAAATATACGCACGGTGACGGCCGCCTTATCTGGCAGGAGGGAATCCACCAAACTAGAGACGGCGCTGACGATTTCTACGAGAGTTTTTACAATTGGCCGCTGCTTTATCTGCTCGGTGGGGGAGACCATCTGTTGGAATTGGGTCAGCGTCAATGGGATGCGACTACCCGACTTATGGAAGAGATTGGCCACGTCCACAAGGAATACGAAGTCGGCTACGATCAGTTTCACCAGAGCGAGAGCTATATATACTTTTACCTGCTCTGTATGGCTAATCCTGCGCACGAGCAAAACGTCGAAAGAGCGCGTCGTTTTGCTGGTTTCTTTTTAAATGAGGATCCCGAGGCGATTAATTACGATCCCGAGAAAAAAATCCTGCTCTGCGCACACAATGGATCAAAAGGACCGCGCTGGCTTTATCAGGATACAGATGAACCCTCCTACGGCTATTCACCAGGTATGGCGGTATACGGGCTGCCCTACGATGACTTGGAAGGCATTGACTCCGTTGAAGATCTGAAAGATCCGGCCAACGCGCAGCGCATGGGGCAAGCGATGAAAGAGCGTATGGCAAAAGGAGATGTAGCGACAAACTTACACGTTTGTTCGCTTATTGTGAATGCCTTTCTGATGACCGGAGACGAAAAATACAAGCGATGGCTGCTTGAATATGTCGATGCTTGGATAGATCGTGCTGCAAGCTATGATGGCTTTTTGCCCGATAATGTGGGACTGTCGGGTGAAGTGGGTGAGTATACGGGTGGTAAATGGTACGGTAGCATGTATGGGTGGACTTGGCCACACGGCTTCTACAATATTGCCATGGCCGCTATTTTGGCCGGCGTCGAATGCTTTTTGCTTACAGGTGAGAAGAAATATTTGGAGCTGCCCCGCAATCAGATTCGTAAGGTGATGTCCGAAGGCAAAATGGCCAACCTAAACGAACAGCCGATGAGTCTGGAACATCACTGGACGGGGCAGATCCAGGCGCTTGGCGATAGGGCTGACAGCTGGGTCGTGCCCTACTGCTACGGCGATAGCGGCTGGTCCGACTGGCAGCCGCTGGCACCGATGTACCCGCTGGCCATTTGGAATGTGAGTGGTGATGAGGTCGACCGGAACATGGTTTCCACGATCCGCGAACGGGAGACGTATGACTGGCGCAAGGTATTCTCTTTCCATTCAAAGGAGGATGCCGGTCACGAACAGCCGTGGTTCGCCTATATACAGGGAGAAAATCCAGACTACCCCGAGCAAATTCTGCGAGCTAGTCTGGCGCAGGTGTATAGGCGGATGGAGCAGGTGCGACGAGACGAGACCGATCCGCGCGACAATCATATCCACTGGTGGCAGCAGCTTAATCCGGTGACGACCGAAGCACTGATTCAGCTTACGCTGGGCGCGCCGCAGATGCTTTATAACGGTGGTCTGCTGTTGGCGCCGATCCGTCATTTCGACCCCGATTCAGAACGGCCGGGTTTGCCGTCCGACGTAGCAGCTCTTGTAGAATCGGTGGAAGAGGATCGAGTTGATTTACATTTAGTAAATCTGAGTGCACTAAACGAGCGTACAGTTCGCGTGCAGGCTGGTACTCTGGGAGAGCACGATTTTACGCAAGTTACATATAATAATCTGGTTAGCGAATATCCTGGACCCGTAGGGGATTATGCGACTCCAGAAGTTGTTACGGGTAGTGAGACTGCCCAGATCAACGATGTATATGTCGATGTCGTATTGCCTCCTGGCACGGAAATTCGCCTTTCGCTCGGATTGAGTCGGCACGTCAATCCACCTTCATACGCCGTTTCTTGGTAGTAATGTGGCAGCGGTTCTATTATACTTTTGGCATACGAAATGAGTCAGGAAATGGACTACGTTAAATTGGGGCGGTCTGGGCTTAAGGTGTCTCGTCTATGCTTGGGGACGGCTTTTCGCGGTTACTGGAATGGGCATACGGATGCCAAGACGGCCACAGAGACAATTCGTAAGGCGGTAGAGGGGGGGATAAACTTTATCGACTGTGCGAACTACTACTTTCAAGGACGCTGTGAAGAACTGCTTGGCCGAGCGGTTCGCGACATGGGCAACCGGGATGATTTGGTCATAACGACCAAGGTATGGAGCCAGATCGGGGAAGGGGTGAATGATCGCGGTTTGTCGCGTTTTCACATCATGCGCGAAGTTGAGCGTTCGCTGGAGCGGATGCAGTTAGACTACATCGATATCTACCTATTACATAATTTTGATCCCGATACGCCCCTCGATGAAACGCTACGCGCTTTTGATGATCTAGTGCGTCAGGGCAAGGTACGCTATGTGGGGGGCTGTAACTTTACGGCGGCGCAGGTAGTAGAAGCGCTCTGGGTTGCTGAAAGCGGTGGACTGGATCGCTGGGTCATATTGCAAAATCAGTATAGCCTTTTGCACCGCAATGAGATAGAGCCAGAGCTATTGCCGCTGTGCGAGCGTTTTGGCCTTGGTATGATGACCTACAGTCCGCTGGCTATAGGTTTGTTAACGGGCCATTTTCGCCGTGGGCAAACGCCGCCAGCAGATTCGCCCTGGGCTCGTGATGGAGATCGCTTTGATCGCTTTATGAATCAGCGGGCCGATAAGCTCGTCCAAAAGCTGGTTGAAATTGGCCAGGAACAAGATCGGACGGCTGCCCAGGTTGCTGTCGCCTGGCTGATTGATAACCCGCTGATTACTGCGCCCATCATTGGACCGGATCGGCCTGAGCACGTCGAGGAAGTGCTCGGCGCGCTAAAGGTTGAGTTGAGTCCGGCTCTGCGCGCTGAGCTGGACGTGTTGTCGGCGGTCGAGCCCGTACAGAGGATTTCCTAATGGGGGAATGGTTCATGTCGTGGGTGGCATTCAGTCTCTCGGTATTTATCGCCGCGCGTATTCTGCCCTTTGTTCATATTTATTCGCTTTCGACGGCCGTTGGGGTGGCCGCTGTATATGGCGTGCTCAAGTTTTGTCTCTATTGGGTTCTATTTTTTCTGTCATTTCCCTTTATCTTTCTAACGCTTGGTCTATTTCTCTTGGTCCTCAATGCAATTTTCCTGTGGATCACCGATAAAATGATCGATGGGTTCGAAATAGACAGTTTCCTGCACACGCTGGTCGCTTCGGCCGTTATATCGGTTTTTGACCTTCTCTTAAGATGGATACTACCAGGTTTATAAAATTTTGCTGGCCAATGACTTCACTGCATTATATGAGTCGCCTGAACCCGGGCGTGTCTTTGCCTATACGCCGGGGTTAGCTGCGTTGGAGAGCGGCCGGCTTATTGCTACAATGGACCAGGGAGGGCCTGGGGTTGTCGATTTACCCGGTCCTAAGGGAACCCGAGGGGAAGGGGTTCATGCTTGGCAGGGGATACTGTGGACTTCGGACGATGGAGGCGATCATTGGATTGAGCGCACGCGGTTTCCCTTTATGCCCGCCCGTCCCTTGGTGGCTGGCGATACGCTCTACGTATTGGGGCATGATGCTGATTTACACATCATGCGCTCCGATGATCAGGGGACGACTTGGGGAAAGCCCGTTGCGCTGATGGAGGGGCAATACTGGCATCAGTCGGTCTGTAATGTCCACTATCGAGGCGAATTTGTCTATTTGGTTATGGAGCGAAGATCGCGTTTTGACCATCTTGGATGGCCGGTCAGCGAACTGGCTCCAATGCTTATGCGGGCTTGTATAAATTATCACTTAAAACAAAGCAGCAGTTGGTCTTATGCATCTGAGTTGATTTTTTATGAGATTGAGTGCGCGGCAGACTTGAGTCCCGTGCCTCTGTGGAAAACGGGTCCAACTGATCGGGAGGGTAAGCGAATAATGAGTTCACCCGGCTGGCTAGAGACGAATGTGGTCGAATTTACGGACCTCGGCCACGTATGGCACGATCCAGCGGGGCAGACGCTCCACCTGTGGATGTGGGCCCACACGGGGGGAACTCAACTGGCCTGCGTTGCAAAGGTCGTACAAGAGACGGACGGCCATATGCATACGCAGCTGGAGCATACGCCGCCCGTACGTCTCGTTCTCTACGTGCCCTGTCCGGGGGGGCATATGCGTTTTCATATCCTCTGGGACGAGCGAAGCGGACTGTATTGGCTACTCTCTAGCGTAGTCAACCGACAGCATGCGTCGTCCCGATGAACTGCCCTTTGAGCGCTACAACTTGCCCAATAACGAGCGTCACATACTCAGGCTCTACTTTTCGCGGAACTGCATTGATTGGTGCTTTGCGGGAGTCGTTGCGCGTGGCGAAACTCCACAGCAGGCACGCCACTACGCCAGCATGGTGGTGGTCGGCGAGGATTTGCTAGTGCTTGCACGCTCGGGGGATGCGCGCGCCCACAGCGCCCATGATGGCAATTTGATTACGCTGCACAAAGTGCGCTCATTCCGACATCTCGTATATACGTAAATTATTCGGATAAAGTATTCTATTGGACATATTTAAGACGGCTAGGCTTGACGATTTTTCCCGTTGTACAGACGCTCGATCATACGTGTTTACCGAACCTGAAGGAAGCGTTGTGGCCCGCACAGCAGACCAAGTGCGTCCGGCACTGCTGCAGGTGGAGCAAGCCGCCGAAACGGGCTTACACGCTGTAGGCTATCTCAGCTACGAGGCCGCTCAGGGGCTTGACCCGCGCTTGGAGGTCCGCGAACCGATCGATCTGCCGCTTGCTCACTTTTGCTTTTACCGCACCAGAGACGAGATAATTGCTGGGGAGGGGCTTTCGGCAGAGTCCAGTTGTGATTCCTTGGTATGGGAATCTATGCAGTCGAGAAGAGTCTATAACGCGGCTCTCGAGGCCATAAGGCAGCACTTAGTTGCAGGAGATACATACCAAGTAAACTATACGTTTCGCCTTAGGGCTGCATTGGATGCGCTTCCGGCGAGCCTGTATAACAGGCTCGCTCGTGCTCAGCAGGCTCCCTTTGCAGCTTTTCTAGATTGGGAAGACCACGCCATTCTCTCCGTTTCGCCAGAGCTTTTTTTTCGCCTAAAAAACGGGCGGTTAGAGACTCGGCCTATGAAGGGTACTCGGCGGCGGGGGCGCTGGTTGGCTGAAGACCATCAAATGGCCGAGGATCTGGTTCAATCTCCTAAAGATCGGGCTGAGAATGTGATGATTACAGACATGCTGCGCAACGACTTAGGTCGTGTTTCAGTCTCGGGCAGTGTCGGTGTTCCTACGCTCTTTCACGCGGAGCGTTATCCGACGCTATGGCAGCTTACATCCACTGTTCAATCCGAGCTTGCTGCGGGAGTCGGTCTGGTGGAACTCTTCGCGGCTCTCTTTCCTTGTGCATCGGTCACGGGGGCCCCCAAGGTGCGGACAATGGAAATCATCCGGGCACTAGAACACCAAGCGCGCGGCGTGTACACCGGTGCCATTGGTTTCGTTTCCCCTGGGTTAGAGGCCTGCTTTAACGTCGCTATTCGCACCGCGCACTTGAATCGAATGGGAGGTTGGTTGGAATATGGGGTTGGAGGGGGCATTACCTGGGATTCTTCGGTGGATAGCGAATACGACGAGTGCTTTGTGAAGGCACGGGTGTTAAGTCAGTCAGGTCTAGAATTCAAGCTGCTTGAGACCCTGCTGTGGGAAGAAGGCGCCTATTACTTGCTAAATCGACACGTGGAACGCCTCGTTCAGTCCGCCGAGTATTGGGGGTATAACTGGGATGAAGAGCGCATAATTTATGAACTAGAACGTGCAGCTAAGTCATTCAAGAAGTGTAAGATGCGGGTTCGTTTGCTCGTTTCAGAAGAGGGGGCAGTTGAGGTAGTCGGCACGCCGCTCCTGCCGCTAAAACGAGCCGTTATACGCGCCCATTGGGCCCCCATGCCAGTAGATCGTGACAATCCCATGCTTTATCACAAGACAACGCATCGGCAGGTTTACGAGCGTGCGCTTGCCGGGGTTCCAGAGGGGGACGAAGCGCTTCTATACAACGAGCAGGGAGAGCTGACGGAGTTTTGCATCGGCAATCTGGTAGTCGAGTTAGAGGGAAGGCGGTGGACTCCGCCGTTAGTCTGTGGCCTGCTGCCCGGCACGCTGCGCGCAGAGCTGCTGGCTCAGCAGCGCATTGAGGAACGGGTTTTACACTTTGAAGATATAGAACGCGCAGAAGGAATCTACTTAGTCAATTCGGTCCGGGGCTTGGTGCCCGTCGAATCCAACATAGGAGGTAGTATATGTATCGCATCGGCCAAGCAGAACTCAAACGCATAGAGGGGCTTTTTGAGAGTGGGAATATTTTTCGCTATGGCATGGGAGGGGAGTGCGATCGATTCGAAAAGGCGTGGGCACGCCATATAGGGGTTGACCACTGCCGCCTGTCTCGTTCGGGGACAGCGGCTTTGTATACGGCTCTCGTAGGTATGGGCATTGGGCCAGGTGATCAGGTCATCGTCCCGTCCTACACCTACATGGCTACGGCGCTGGCCGTTTTAACCGCAGGGGCTATACCGGTCATCGCCGACGTCGACGATTCACTGACGCTGTGTCCAAAGGACCTAAAGAAGCGCATCACCCGCCATACGCGGGCCATTATTCCGGTGCACATGGTCGGATTGCCCTGTGATATGAAGAGAATTGTTCAAATTGCCAAAAAACATGACCTGCTCGTTCTCGAAGACGCCTGTCAAGCCGTCGGAGGAGGATATGAGGGCAAACCCTTGGGTTCGTGGGGCCACGCAGGGGCCTTCAGCTTTAATTTCTACAAAAACATGACCTGCGGCGAGGGGGGAGCCTTTGTCACCAATGACGAACTCGTATATCAACGCGGTTCCGTCGCTGTCGACTGCTGCTCCTTTTACTGGAATCCGGATGAGGACCGCGATGATCTACAGTTTGCCGGGCACAACTTCCGCGCATCCGAAATAGAGGGCGCCGTGCTGAACGTGCAACTGAGACGCATAAAGGGTATGCTGAATACGATGCGCAGCCACAAAAAAGCACTGCTCGAAAAAGGGGAAAATTCAGGACTTAAATCAATTAAAAATAATAGTATAGATCATGAGTGCGGGACCCACTTGGGATTCAAGTTTCGAACGGAAAAAGAAGCTAGGGGTTTTAGCGATCGACTGCGCGATGCGGGCGTTGGCAACTTTTTGCCGATGGATACGGGCCGACACGTATATACGCGCTGGGAGCCGATATTGCGGTACCAAGGAGCCCACCATCCGGCCTTGGACCCGTTCAAGATACCGGCCAACAAAGCGGCGCGGATAGAATACAGCGAGGATATGTGCGTAGGATCGTTGCGTATTTTGTCGCGCTCTGTACTGATTCCCATGCATCCGGACAACACCAAGGCGCGCGTGGCGAAAATGGGGCAGGCCCTTGAGCGGGCCGCCCAGGGGAAATAGATGCGGCCGAAGAGCCTACTGTGGGGAGATGCGGAGTATGGAAAGGAGCAGGCCGCGTTGCTCTCCATATACTTCGGCTATTTCCTGTAAATAGCCGACCTGTTGGAAGCCAAAGCGATCGTTGAGGCGTTTTGTGGCTTCGTTGTGGTCGAAGTGCATGCCGATCAGGGTGGTGACGCCCAGCTGAGGGCAGGCGTCAATCATGCGCTGCATGAGGTCGGTTCCCAGGCCCTGTCCCTGAGCCTTTGGGGCCAGATACAAGCTGACTTCGGCTGTCTTGTCATAGGCGGGACGGCCGCCATAGAACGAGGTGATGTAGATATATCCGACGATCTTTCCTGCCCGTTCTGCTACCCATATAGGCCGTTTTTTGGGTGAAAACTGACGAAACCACGGGCGGCGTTCTTCCACGCTGATGGGGTGGGTATCTGCGGTTGAAAGACCGGATAGAATAGACTGATTGTATATGTCGATAATGGCCGGTAGATCGGCTTCTACTGCGTCGCGCACTGTGATCATGGCGCTTATTGTGGGCACGGATAGTGGACTTGTCAACTTTATTGAGTTTGCCTATGCCTTTTAGTATCTTACGCGCCAAAGAAAGGGGGGGCTATGGAGATTGACAAATTGGCAGAAGAGAATGCCGTGGTCGGCGAAGGACCCATATGGAATGCGGAGGAGCAGGCGTTGATATGGACGGATATCCATACTGGGCGCCTTTTTAGTTTCGACCCATCCACGGGAGAGAATCGGCAGATTCACAGCGGATTCAACGTGGGAGGACTCATGCAAAATGCTTCGGGAGGCTACGCCTGTTTTATATGGGACGGCGTCGTCCTGTGGAATTCGGATGACGATTGGGTGCGCGTGCAGCCCGAGTCCTTTGAAGGCCAGCCGCTGCGCTTTAATGACGTGATTGCCGCTCCCGATGGTTCGGCGTTTGCGGGCACTTATTTGTCCGAAGAGAAGGGACGTCTATATCACGTGGCTACCGACGGAGCTCTCCGCATTGTGGAGGAGGGCGTTGGCTGCTCTAACGGTATGGGGTTCTCGCCCGATCTCAAGACAATGTATTTCACCGATGCTATGGCCCGTGAGATTTATGCCTACGATTTCAAGGCCGAAACGGCGGTCCTGTCTGACCGTCGTCTGTTTGTTAAGTTGAGCGCCGAGGATGGCGTGCCCGATGGAATGACGGTTGACGCAGAGGGGTTTGTGTGGAGTGCGAACTGGTTTGGGAGCTGCATTATTCGCTTTGATCCCGAAGGAAGGGAAGAGCGCCGCATCGCCACGCCGGCTAAGCAGACGTCGAGCGTGATGTTTGGCGGAAAAGATCTTGATGAGCTGTACTTTACGTCGGCGGCGTTTGACTGCCCTCCGGGCAGTGATCTTGATCCGATCGGCTACGATTGGGATGCGTATGGAAAGAGTTACCGCGGAGGGGGACTGTTCCGCGTTCGCGGGCTGAATATTCAAGGGAAAGCAGAATTTAAATCCAATTTTACCCGCCCTGTAGACGCATAGACCGCAAGCGAATTTGTGCGATGGTCTGCGTTGAACAAGGGCCGATGTTCCCCATGTGACGAGGGGAATGCAATGACGGATTTAGGGGAGGATATCGATGAAAAGAGCTGTGCTTAGTTCCATACTGTTGCTGTGTTTGTCGTGGGCGAATTCGGCTTGGGCAGATGAAAAGGTAACCATTTGGTGGGCCCAGTGGGAGCCCGCTGCGGCCCTGCAAGAATTGGGCAATGATTTTGAGGCCGAAACGGGAATCGCCATCGAAGTAAAGCAGATTCCATGGCCTTCTTATCAGGATCAGGTCTTTCTCAACTTCGGCAACAACAAAACGGACTTCGACATCGTGATCGGCGACAGTCAGTGGATTGGACGCGGGGCTACTAAGGGTCTGTATCTCGAACTGACGGACTGGCTCCCATCGGCCGTGGACATTGAGACGATCCATCCGCGCGCGGCGCGCTATCTATGTGAATATCCGCCGGGAAGTGGAAAGTTTTTTGCAGCTCCGTGCGAAACGGACGCCATTGGTTTTGTCTATCGCAAAGACTGGTTTGAAGACGAGGCCGAGCGCGCAGCGTTTAAAGCGAGATTTGGGCGTGAGTTACACCCGCCCGATACCTGGCAGGAATTTCGCGACGTGGCCGAGTTTTTTCACCGGCCTGAGCAGAAACGCTACGGGATGTCTCTGCTGACGGGGCGCGGTTACGACTCGATTGTGATGGGTTTCCAGCCATTTCTGTGGGCTTGGGGTGGCAACTGGGGCGATGCCGAGACGTTTGAGGTGCAGGGCCACTTAAACTCGGAGGGTGCGGTAGAGGGTCTCCAGTTTTTTAAAGACCTGCTGCACTTTGCAACAGATGGAGGCGAAAACGCGGACTACTATTTTAACCTAGAGGCGTTCAGTAACGGATCGACGGCCATGGTGCTGGACTATTTTCCCTTCTATCCGGGTATTGTAGAATCCATGGGCGATCAGGTGGGGTTTTTTAAGGTCCCGCGTAACGGCGATCGCCGTTTTATTTCTCTGGGGGGACAGGGGTTTAGCATTTCTAAAAAGACGTCGGCTGGCCAGCAGGAATTGGCCAAACAGTTTATCGCTTGGTTTCAGCAGCGTCGGGTGCAGGAGAAATGGATTACTTTTCCCGGATGCTTTACGGCCAATACGGAATTGCTGGAAAGCGAGGCTTTCCGCGCCGCTTCACCGTATAATGCGACGTTTGCCGAGTCATTGGACCACCTACGCGATTTTTGGAACGTGCCCGTCTACAATGAACTTCTGGCAGCGGCTGTACAGCATTTAGGCGAGGCGCTGGACGGGGTGCGCGAACCGAGGGAGGCGCTGGATGCGCTTGCCGAAGAGCACGAAATGATCCTTATGGAAGCCGGCCTCCTAGAGATGCAGTAAGCGCTCGGTTAATGCGAATGCGTGAGGGTTGGGATCGGGGCTGGCTGCGGTATGGATTTGTTGCGCCAGCCCTCGTTTTGCTAATAGCAGTGAATATTTTCCCGCTGTTATACAGTGTCGTGCTGAGCTTTACTAACGCCGATCTAGTGGGAAGTGATGCGGCTTGGGTCGGCGTCCTCAACTATAAGATCGTCTTTAAGTTTGCCAAATACGGTCAGGCTCTGCGCACTACGGCGCTCTTCGTATTCCTTGCTGTAACCTGCGAACTGCTCTTGGGTTTTGGGCTGGCCTACGCCTTGCGCGATCGCTTTGCGCTAAAGCCCCTCGTCTTAACTATGCTCCTCATTCCCATGATGCTGCCCCAAGCAGTTATGGGCCTGTTCTGGAAGCTTATTCTCAATGGCAACTACGGTGCGTTTAATCAGGCGCTGAGCTTTATGGGATTCTCACAGCCGCAGTGGATAACGGATCCCGACCTAAAATTTATTTCCGTGCTCATGGTGGATGTGTGGATGTGGACGCCTTTTATGATGCTCATATCCCTTGCGGCTCTACAGTCCATTCCCCCTTATATATACGAAGCAGCGGCGATTGACCGAGCGTCTTCTTGGCGCACCTTCCGCCGCATAACGCTGCCCATGTGTGCGCCTCTGCTGGGGTTAGCCGTGTTGCTGCGCGCGACGGATGCCCTTAAGCAATTTGACTTAATAATGGCCCTAACAGGCCCCAATGACCGGGTCACGCAGACTCTGAGTGCGCTCCTTTACCAGACGGTTTTTCGCGACGGGAAAGTGGGGCTGGGCACTGCCTACTCGTATGTCATCCTCGTGCTCGTAATCGCGCTGGCCAGCGTATTTCTGCGCTACATGGGGCGACTGCAGCGGGAGAGCGCTTCGTGAGAGGACTTCGCTTTCTCTTTGTTGGACTCTATTTATGTGCGGGGACTTTGCCCTTATTCTGGTTGGGTATCACTTCGCTAAAAGAGCGTCCAGATACGATTAGCGTGCACCTCAAATGGCTGCCTTCCGGTTCTACTGGGGCTCCGGATGAAGGGCACTTTGCGGTTACGTTGGATGCCTACAGGCGGTTGGGTATAGTATACGCAGGTGCCGATCACGCCTTTTACCACTACCTGAAAAACAGCGTGTTGATTGGGCTGTTCAGCACGCTGGCTTCCGTCCTTATTGGCACGAGCGCGGCTTATGGCTTTAGCCGGTTTCCCATTCCCGGAGCAAAGGACTGGCTCTTCTTTATCCTTTCGACGCGCTTCTTGCCTCCGCTGGCCGTCGTGGTGCCGGTGCTAATGATGTATCGAGAATTTGATCTGCAAAACACGCATTTGGGCCTGATCTTGCTCTACACGGTTTTTAACCTGTCGCTTGCGGTGTGGTTGATGAAGGGTTTTATAGACGAGATACCGCGAGCCTACGAAGAGGCCGCGCTGGTCGACGGCTATTCTCGTTTGCAGGCCTTTCGCTTGGTCATTATACCCAGAGCCGCCTCCGGCATGGCGGTTACGGGTGTCTTTTGCCTGATATCGGCGTGGAACGAGTACGGCTTTGCCATGACGTTGAACAACCAGGATGCGGTGACGGTTCCGGTTTACTTCGCAGGATTACAGGGCAACGTGCAGGGGATTCCATGGCCGCAGGTAGGTGCAGGTGTGCTGCTTTTTGTGCTGCCCATTATTCTTTTCACCGTGCTCGTGCGCAAGCACTTGCTACGCGGCGTTACTTTCGGGACGCTCAAACAATGAAGCGTCTAATCGATAGAATGGCCCAAATTGGGATGACTGCCGGCGTTGGTCTCATGTTGAACCCGTGGTGGACAGAGGGGCTACGCTACGGTTTTTTCGCGACGGCGCTTTTTACCGTGCTCCACATTGCAACGTCGCATATGGAACTGGACGAGTCATGAGCTTTCTCCGACTGGAGTCGCTGTCAAAGACTTATCCAGATGGAACGGAAGCCGTGCGCGGGGTCGACCTATCCTGCGAGGCGGGAGAATTGATCGTCCTGCTCGGTCCTTCTGGTTGTGGGAAAACCACCACACTGCGCATGGTCGCCGGGTTGGAAAAGCCGAGTGCTGGTCGGATTTTCCTCGAGGGAGCAGATATGGCCCCGTGGCCTCCACAGCGCCGTGACGTGGGATTCGTCTTTCAGTTTTACGCGCTGTATCCTCATCTCACCGTACGCGAGAACGTGGCTTTTCCCCTTGAGGATAGGGGGCTTTCTCCAGATGCACAGGTGCAGCGAGTCGAGTCTATGGCGGAGCGATTGGGCCTCGCAGCTATACTGGATCGCTATCCCAACCAACTCTCCGGAGGTGACCAGCAGCGTGTATCTTTGGCGCGGGCTATGGTACGTCAGCCTCGTCTATACTTGATGGACGAACCGTTGGGCACTTTGGATGCGGATCTGCGGCTGGCCATGCGCGAACTGATTCGCGACCAGCAGCTGAGAGACGGCGTGACGACTTTATACGTTACGCACGATCAGGAAGAGGCTATGAGCCTTGCCGACCGCGTTGTTGTCATGGAAGGGGGAACGATACGACAGAGCGCACGAGCGGCGGACGTATATGCAGACCCCGCAGATCTTTTTGTCGCTCACTTTATAGGCAGTCCAGGAATGAACTTTGCCGAGGGACAGGTGTGCGATGGAGCGTTTAGGGCAGGCGAACTCGTCTGGCCGTTGGCGGGGGAATGGCCCGCGGGTGCGCTGACGTTGGGCATCCGGCCCGAGTACGTGCGTCTATCGGGCGAGGGTACGCTGCGCGGCCAAGTGTTAGTAGAGGAATACATGGGATCCTGTAGCTATGTGCACGTAGAAACGTCCTGCGGTCGTTGGGTAATCCGATCGGATGTAGCCACGGGGCATCGGCCGGGCGACCTTGTCGGCATTGAACTCGAGGCTGACGGGGTGCGTCTCTTTGATGGACAGAGCGGGCGGTGCATAGGATGAAACCGTTATTGCATCTGGCTGGTATTGATAAATCTTATGGTCAAATTCGTGCTCTCGTTGGCGTTGATTTGACTGTGGGTAGCGATGAGCTATTGGTAGTACTAGGGCCGACTGGTGCGGGTAAAACGACTCTTTTGCGGGTGATGGCGGGACTGGAAAGAGCCGAAGCGGGCACCGTATCGATGGCTGGAACGGACGTCACAGACTGGGAGCCCTCGGCCCGCGACGTGGCCTTTGCCTTTCAGCATTTTGCCCTCTATCCCGACTGGAGCGTTCGGCGCAACTTGGAGTTTCCCCTGAGAGCGCCAGGTCGCCAGCTTTCAGAAGCCGAGATTGCAACTCGGGTAGAATGGGCCGCCGAGCTATTGCATATTGAATCTCTGCTAGAGCGTTCTTCGGAGCGGCTTTCTGGAGGGGAAATGCAGCGGGTTGCCATCGGCCGCTGTATCGTGCGTCGCCCGCGCCTTTTTTTGCTCGATGAGCCCCTGACCAATCTCGATGCAAAACTGCGCGAGACGTTGCGCGTCGAACTGGCCTTGCTCCGTCGTTCGCTGTCTATACCAATGGTATATGTGACGCATGATCAAGCCGAAGCGCTCTCAATGGCGGATCGTATCGCGGTGATTTCTGATGGCAACATACTGCAGGTTGGCACGCCGGAAGAGATTTACGAGCGACCCCAATCGCCTGAGGTGGCTCGCCAAATTGGGCAGCCCGCCATTAATTTGTTTGACGTCTGCTGTCGGGCGGGTCGCTGGGTGGTTGGAAGTGGTGGAGTGCTTGCCGAGTGTGCGGCAGGAGAAAGTGCGGTGGCGGCGGTAGGGGTTCGTCCCGAACACATCACGCCATCTGGCGGAGAAGAAGAGGGCATAGTACGCGTAGTTGAAGACGCTGGTCCAGTCTGGGTTTTGCGGGTGGAGTGGCTTGGTCAGGAGGTGCGCCTCATGGCGGGTAAAGAGCGATCGTATTGTCTCGGCGAATCTATTCGGCCGCACGTAGAGCCCGGGCGCGTCGTCGTTTGGGAAGGCGAAAGGGCTCGCTGAAGTTTGTCGGCTGTCTTTCCCGCGGTTGTAAATTGCGGCGCCGGGCGATTTTTTTGGAGGGCTGCTAAGGTGACTATTCAACGGCGAGTAGTCGCGTGCCCTTATTGTAAAGGTGTATGCAACGTCAAGGGAGATCAGATGCGCATTGGTCACATATCGGATTTTCACCTGCGGGATGCGCTGCCGGGCTCGTCTGCCGTAGCTACCAGGCGAAGCAGGGAGATGCCAGAAAAAATTACACTTGCTCTGGATCAATTTCGAGCGGAAGGCGTTGACTGGGTGGCGGTGACGGGTGATTTAGTTGATCATCCGTTTAATGATATGAACAGTCCTGAAAATTTAGAGCGGGGCGAGGCGGATCTGCAGTTGGTGCGTTCCCTGTTGGAACGCGTTTCCTGTCCCGTTTTTGTCCTGTATGGAAACCACGACCATCCTCTGCTTTTTCGCCGTGTATTCAACATGCAGAGCGAAGGGGTCGACGTTGGCGATTTTCGCGTTTTCTGTTTTTATGACGAGGAAGGCGCTGATCACGTGCCGGTCCGCGTTGGAGCTGAATTGGAACGATTTGATCGGGCTCTCTCGGATGAGGGACCCCAGCAGATTCATTTACAGCATTACCTGGTGCATCCAGAACACAACGAGGGTTATCCCCATACCTACGGCACTGCCGGTTGGCTCAAGCAATCCATGCAGCGTTCGGGCCAGGTTCACTTGCTTCTTTCGGGGCATTACCATCCCGGTGCGTTACCGCAGAAGGATGGAGGAATTCATTATGCAGTCGCTCCTGCTTTTTGTGAGGCGCCTCATCGATTTGCCGTGTATGAGTGCGATGCACACCGTGTTCAGACTCGTTGGCTACAGGTCGATTAGCATTCTTGCTTATTGAAGCGAGATAAAGGAGGATGCATAGCTGAATTTTCGCTGTGTGGTTGCAGCTCGGGGCGCTTAGAATGCATCAAGTTGACGTCTGGTTGTGCGCCGCATGCAAATTCCTCATATTGTCCCCATCTTCAGTTATAACCGTTACTTAGCCTAATTTATTTTTCGGAAGGACGCCATGGAGCACCGCGCTTTTTCCCGCATTCTCAGCGAACCGCGCTCTGTTCGCTGGATTTGGTTTGTCTATCTCTTGCTCTATGCCATTGCGATACCGTGGTACTGGCCCGAAGGCTATGTCGGCCCGATCGTAATGGGTTTTCCCCTATGGGTGGCCGTCACGCTATCGGCTATTTTTGCCTTGGCGTGCTGGACTGTATTTGTCATTTATCACTTCTGGCAAACCGTTGAAGAGGAGGAAGAATAATGGGGGGAGGTGACATTGTTTTCGGAACGGGTGCTCTAGTTGCTGTCGGACTCTATCTCTTGTCTATGATTGGCGTTGGATACTATGCGCGCGGTAAGCGAGAGACCAACAGCATGGCTGATTTCTACCTTGCGGGTCGGTCTCTGGGGTTGCTCGTACTCTTTCTGACCCTTTATGCCACGCAATACAGCGGCAACACACTTTTTGGTTATACCGGCAAAACGTATCGGATCGGCTTTGAATGGACCGTTTCGATTCTATTTATGTTTTCGATTATCGTCGGGTATGTGCTATATGCGCCTCGTCTGGTAGTACTTGCGCGGGCAGAGGGCTTTATTACGCCGGGCGATTATATATCCTATCGCTTCAAGTCCAAGGCGCTGACCCTGCTGAGCACGGTGATGATGATTTACGCGCTGTGCAACTATACGCTAGCTCAACTCAAAGCGATGGGGGCCGCCGTAGAGGGCATCACGCAGGGAGCGGTTCCATCGGCGTATGGCATTGTTGCGCTCGCTATTATCATGGTGATTTACGAGACGCTTGGAGGCATGCGTTCCGTCGCGTGGACAGACGTCATACAGGGAGTCGTTCTGCTGGTGGGGTTCGCTTTGTTGGTGATGATTGTTCCAACGCAGCTCGGTGGGGGACTGGATGCGGTTGTTGAAAAGCTGCGTCAAATGGATCCGGCCAAGGTACAGGTGCCCGAGGGGAATGGATCTAATACGTGGATCAGTTACGTAGTACTGCTGGGTTGTGGAGCGGCTATTTATCCGCAGGCGATCCAACGGCTCTATGCTAGCCGCTCTCTCAGGGTGCTTAAACGATCTCTTATGTTGATGGCCTTTATGCCGCTGACCACGACGCTGATTGCGCTGATATGTGGTCTGACGGCCATCGTAGTGCTGCCCGGATTGGAAAGCGTGGAAACGGATCAGGTCTTAGCGCGGATACTGGCGCTGGTCATGGCCCAGTCCGTGCTGGGATATTGGCTCGTAGTCGTCGTGTTTGCCGCTGCGTTAGCCGCGCTTATGTCGACGGCAGATTCTGCGCTCTTATCGATTTCTTCTATGTTTACGAGAGATATTTATCTGCCCTATATCAAGCCCAGAAGCAGCGAAGAACACCTAACGCTGGTCGGCAAGGCGTTCTCATGGCTCGCCGTAGCGCTCTTGGTGGGTGTTGCGATTGGCACTGAAAAAACGCTCGTGCGTCTGCTAGAGCTTAAGTTTGAGGTGCTCATACAGGTTGTTCCATGCTTTTTCTTTGGCCTATACTGGAAGAAATTGTCTGGACGAGTCGTCTTGTTGGGAATGGTGGCTGGGCTTCTGGTCGCCCTCTTTCTAACTCTGAGCGGCAATCGCCTTCCGTGGGGATTCCACGCGGGGGTTTGGGGTCTCATTGTCAATGCGGGCGTCTGCTTGTTGGGCACGCTGTTGGTCTCTGAAAAAACTGAGATTAGGATACCCTAGGGAAAGGAATTTTGATGCGGGAAGCATCCAAACGATTCTTAAAAGAACTGCTCGCGGCGCCGGGTCCCTCTGGCTATGAAGGCCCTGTGCGCTCGGTGTGGAAAGAGGAAGTATCTCGCTATGCCGATGCAGTGGAAGTCGACGTGCATGGGAATGCGATTGCTTCCTATAGTGCGGGAGATGGGCCGCGCGTTATGCTTGCTGGCCATATGGATGAGTTGGGTTTTCAGATCATTTACATCGACGACCGAGGATACCTGTACTTCGATACGATTGGTGGGTTTGATTTGGGTATGGTGCCTGGGCGCAAAGTGCGGATTCATACGCGCAAGGGGCCCGTGCTGGGTGTTTTGGGGAAGAAACCCATTCACCTGATGCGAGCAGAAGAGCGCTCCAAAGTGCCTGCCAAACACGAGCTGTGGATCGACATTGGCGTCACTTCGGCAGAAGAAGCGCGTAAGATAGTCGAGATCGGCGATCCCGTTACCTACGATCCGAATTTTGAAGAACTTCGCGGGGATCTCGTTGTGTCGCGTGCGACCGACAATAAGGCCGGGGCTTGGGTTGTCGCCGAGGCACTGCGCCGGGTTACGCGGTCTAAGAAGACGTGCCGTGCCGCGCTTTTTTCCGTCGCTACCGTGCAGGAGGAAATCGGGCTGCGCGGGGCAAAAACCAGCGCGTATGGCGTAAATCCCCTTGTGGGCATTGCCGTTGACGTGACCTGGTCGATGGATCATCCAGGCGTGGACAAGCGTCAGGTGGGGGAATGTGTTTTGGGAGGAGGACCTGTTATCAACCGAGGCGCAAATATCAATCCGGTTGTATTTGATCAGCTCGTTGCCGTAGCGAAAAAAAAGAAAATTCCCCATCAGATCATGGCCGAACCTGGGGGAACGGGCACGGACGCCAACGCCATCCAACTGAGTCGCGCCGGGGTGGCAGCCGCGTTGGTTAGCCTGCCGCAGCGCTATATGCATACGCCGGTTGAAGTGATTTCCCTTAAAGATCTCGATAATACGGCTAAACTGCTTGCTGAATTTGTTTTGTCGTTGGAAAAAGACGCCTGCTTTATCCCGTAGGAAAGATCCTATGAAAATTAACGCAATAGATGTTTGGACCGTTGTAGTGCCAACGATCCCTGGCCGTGTGCACAGTGCTGAGTGGGTTCCCGAGACGAGTTGGGACCAGGTGCCCAAGCACATTGTGCGCCTGCGCACGGATAGCGAGCTGGTTGGCTTAGGCGAAACGGGACGCGGTGTGCCGATTGGAGAGGTGCGAGCTGGTGGTAGCTTGCTATTGGGCAAAGATCCCGAAATCGTTGCGCTACAGGATATATACGGGATCGGGTGCGAAGACGTGCAGCGGGTGGGGACTGGTCCCGCATACGATGCGTTTGAAATAGCGCTGTGTGACTTGGTGGGAAAGATGCGGGATATACCCGTCCATGCCTTGCTGGGTGGTGCTGTGCGTAACCGAGTGCGAGCTGACTATTGGATGGGTCAGCAAAAGCCTGAAGATTCAAAACGCACGGTGGAGCGAGCTCTTAGGCACGGTTTTAAAGGTATAAAAATAAAGTGTCGGATCGAAGAGCCGATGGTAGAAAGGATGAGGGCAATTCTCGAGGTTGCTGGTCCTGATTTTAAGGTGACGGTGGATCCCAATGAACGCTTTCGCACGGCCGAGCAAACAATCGCACTCGCTGCAGAGCTGGAACTTTTGGGCAATGTGGAGGTTTTTGAAGATCCGATCCCAAAGTCAGACATCGAGGGATACAAGCGCATTAAAGAAGAAATAAACCTTCCCTTAGCACAGCATTTGGGTGCGGGAACGCACGTTGTGACGGCGCTCACAGAGGGCCTTGCGGATTGCTTGAATTTGGTTGGGAGTCTGTTTGGCTTCCAAAAAAATGCTGCCATTGCGGCAGGGGCTGGAATGGCTTGCTGGCACGGTTCGGGAAACGATTTAGGTATTGTAGATACGGCCTATATTCACGCAGCAGCTGCCGCTCCAAACTGCGAAATGGCGTCGGATTTTGTCGGTTCATGGACGAGAGAAGACGATCTAATTATCGAGCCCATATGCTTTGAAAATGGCTACGTGGAGACTCCGAAAAAGCCGGGCTTGGGATGTGAACTCGACCAGAAAGCCCTAAAAAAATATGTTCAATCCTATGAAGAGATAGTCCTATGAATGTAGCCGTTTTTGCCCATCGAGGTGCCTCCGGTACGCATCCCGAAAATACGGAATCAGCGCTAGTCGAAGCGATGCGGTTGGGAGTAGAAGGAGTCGAACTCGACGTGCACTTGAGTTTGGACGACGAACTGATCGTAATACACGATGCGACCGTAGATCGGACATCGAACGGTACGGGTCAGGTGCGCTCTATGAGATGGGAAGAAATAAGCCAATTGGATGCGGGTGCCTGGTTTGGCAATCAGTTTGCCGGCCAGCGTTTTCTTCGTTTAGACGAGGCGCTTGACGTGCTCGAGGGGGATGTGCGTCTCAACGTGCACATCAAGGCCTATGAACACGATCGAGTAGAGTTGGTCACCCGCTGCGTTCGCCGCTTGACAAATCGAGGTCTTCTGGAGCGCGCCTTTATATCTTCGGACCAGCAAACGGTGGTGCTGGCCCGAAGAGTGAACCAACATCTGACGGTGTGTATGGGATGCGCGCCGCCCGTGGAAAAGTCGTTACATCGTGCCCATGCAGTCGGGTGTACATTTCTACAGCCTGGACATGCGGTAACAACGCCTGAACTCGTAGCGGCTGCCCATGCAAAGGGTATGGTCGTCAATCCATTTTACGCAGATACCGAAGCAGAAATGCGTCGTCTTATAGACTGTGGAGTCGATGGTATATTGACTAATTATCCCGCAGTGCTACAGGATCTGTTAAAGCGCATGGCAGAAACTGATGTAACGTAGGAGAGGACGCAAATGAATTGGTGTAAAGAAAGGTTTTTTGTAGGGGTCTTATGTGGCTTTGTCGCTCTGTATGCGTGTGGGGGAGGTGGAGGCAATTCTGCTGGGCCAGACGACGAAGTAGAGAGAGGCATTCCGCCGGAAGCTGTGGCTGTGACAAACGTGCTCGTGCAGAGCTTTCAGAGTGCCTTTTTTGCGTCACTTGCGGCTGATACGACAGCCGTTGTCGGATTTAATGGCGGGGGTTTAGTGCAGATTGAGGGGAAAAAGTGGACCATGATAGAATATTCCCCTGATGGCGTGCTCTTTCTCGACGGAACGTTAAACGTAGACAAAGGTCTCTATCCCAATATACCTGTCAAAGGGACCATAAATATGTCGGGTGCACAAGAAGGCGTGCTGGTATTGGATATGACAGTGATCGTGCAGGAAAACATTCTCTCTGCAACGGGTACTGTCCAATTGGATGGCGTCGTATACGATATGGCCGACCTAATTGCTGCACAATAATCGTTCGGCTCAGGTCAGCCGAGTCGGGCAGGAGTAAACTATGAACAAAGCCAGTGTTTCGCAGTGGTTGCAAGCGTTGCAGGGAACTGTGCTTGACGGTTTTCTATCAGAAGTCTACGGTGCGGATGCATGTGATGTCTGGAAAGAGCACTACAGTCAGGCGTTGAATCTCTTTGTTGAGCGGTACGGTTCGGATGGGGAAGTCGTGATCGCGCGCTGCCCGGGGCAGATGAATTTAATGGGTATGCACATCGACTATGGGGGTATGCCTTCGGTTCGGATCGCCGTGCGCGGTTCAGATACCCTAACCATTGCGCGCGTTCGCGACGACGGAATGGTGCGGTTCGCAAGTCACTTGGAATATCAGGGAGAGGCGGTAGACCGTTTTGAACCCTTTGAGCTTCAGCTAACCGAGATTATACCCGGTGAATGCGTTGCGACTCGAGAAGCGCTTATGCACTACGCTGGGCAAGTATGTCAGCAGCGCTTAGAAGAAACGGGCAGCGCACAGGACCATCACTGGTCTGTGCTCGTTACGGGTCAACTCGTCTACCTGGAGAGCTACTTTCGCGCGCGGCAGACATTCTGTGGTATGGATGCCCTCGTATGGAGCAACGTGTCGCCAAGCGGAGGCATGTCTTCTTCCTCGGCGCTCGTTATTTCTACCGCCTGCGCCGCTCTTGGTGCAAACGACTTGCAGCCGCGCGAGGATCTGCCGGAATCCGATTTGGTGGACGGAGTGGGCACCTCCGAATGGATTCGGGGGACGCGCGGAGGAACGGCTGACCATGGGGGGATGGTGATGGGGCGCAGCGCCCAACTGGTTGGCGTAGGTGTTTTCCCCGCTATTGCAACGGGCGCAGCTCCGCTGCCGGAATCCTATTTGGCCATGGTATTGGATACGGGCGTGCCCAGGGTGTACGACGAGTCGGTCAAAGAAGAAACGGTTGTCGCCTACCCGCTTGGTACTTTCTACGTGCGAGATCGCCTCCTGCCGTCGATGCGAGACGAACCGGAATTCAAGGGACTTTGCTCAGACTGGTGGGATTCGATTGGGATGATACGCGATATATCTGAGGAGCGACTGGGGCTTAGTCCGCAGGCAATATATCGCCTGTTGGAGGTTATGCCAGCGCAAACGACCTTAAGAGAGATGGCGACGGATGCTGAGCAAAATGGAGTGGGTGATGAGTATAGGCACATGTATGAAAGCGAAATAACGGGAAAGTTTCAGGCTTTGGACGAGGATACCCCGATCTACCTGCGGCGCCGATTCGCCTTTGGCCTGGCGGAGCAGGATCGCGTTCGCTACGTGCTCGAATATATAGCAAAGGGAGATATGCCCACAGCGCTCGAGCTAGCGCGTATTTCGCATTACGGAGATTTTGACCACGAGGTCGAACAGTCCGAATTGGCGTCCCTAAGCCAGTTGGCTGATGCGGGCGATCACCGAGGCCGTTTGTGTTTTCTCCCCGGTGGTTATGGGCGAATGACACCTGAATACGACCTCGCCGTTCGAAGGGTCAATGAGTATCTAATCGAGACGGGCGGACTAGAAGCTGGGGCTGTCCAGCGCTTGGGGGCCGGTTGGGGAGGCAATATGGGTGGGCTAATCCACCGTGATTATATATACGGGACTGGCCGAGACTCCTTTGCTCGGTTTCTTTCCGACGAGCTGGGTATTGAAGGCCCAATAGAACGCTGTGTGGCTACCCCCGGACGGGGAGCCGAGCTCGTAGGTCTGCCTGGCGAGGACTAGAGTGGAAAACCTGCTGGAGGGCATGCGAGTCCTCGATCTGACGCGCGTACTGGCCGGCCCTTATGCCTCGATGATACTGGCCGATCTGGGCGCGGAGGTCATCAAAGTAGAGCTGCCTGAAAAGGGGGATGAATCGCGAGATTTTGGTCCGTTCCAAAACGGCGAAAGCGCCTATTTTGCGAGCGTCAACCGGGGCAAAAAAAGCGTGACTATTGACCTACGCAAGGAGGCCGGGGCCCAGCTCGTGCAACGTCTAGCGCTTGAGTGCGACGTGCTGATAGAGAACTTCAGACCGGGCAGTATGGCGCGGTTTGGCCTCGATTATGAGCGTATCCACAAAGAGAATCAACGGCTGGTGTACGCCTCCATTTCGGGATTTGGCCAGACGGGTCCTTACGCGCATCGGCCGGCCTATGACGTAATCGTCCAGGCGATGGGAGGCATCGCCAGTATAACGGGAGAGTCCGGAGGAACGCCCGTGCGCGTTGGCTCATCGGTGGGAGATCTGTCGGCTGCTCTCTTTGGCGTAGTAGGTATACTCGCCGCTTGGGGGCGAGCCAAGGAAAGCGGGCAGGGACAGCAGATCGATATCTCGATGTTAGACTGTCAAGTGGCTCTGTTAGAAAACGCAATTGCGCGGTTTTACGTAAACGGCGACGTCCCTCAGCCCCTTGGTTCCCGCCATCCGGCGATTACTCCTTTCCAGTTTTTTCTGGCGTCGGATGGGTATATCGTCATTGCCGCAGGAAATGATAACCTGTGGCAGAAGCTGTGTAGTGCCCTGGGGCGGGAAGAGCTCGCGGCAGATAAGCGGTTTGTCGACAATGCCAGTCGGACAAAAAATCACGCCGAGTTGGAGCCGCTGCTGCAGTCGGATTTTGCCGAAAGAAGCGTTGTCGAATGGTGTGACATATTGGGAGTTGCCGGTATTCCGAGTGGTCCCATTCACAGCGTGGCCGACGTGTGTGCCGACGAACAGGTTGCGGCTCGCCAGATGATCGTCGAATTGGTGCATCCGATTGCGGGGCGACAGACCATGCCCAACTCGCCGTTTAAGTTTTCGCAGACGCCGGTTAGACTGCGAGATTCGGCGCCTACGCTTGGTCAGCATACAGAGGACGTGTTGACTTCTCTGTTGGGGCTGAGTACGGACGAGATAGCCGGACTACGGGCTGAGGACGTTCTTTGAGATTCGTATTTTTCGGAGCGTTTTTGATCTGCCTAGCCGGGTGTGCTGCCTTAAACAATAAGGTGCTTGAAGAGCCCGACCCCGTAGCTAAAGCGGCGTTGCGAGAGGGCGATTTTGTCGCGGCGAAGATGATAAGACGGCTGGTCGATGGCAATTTGCTGGTGCGCCTGCCAGAAGGTCAAGTCGTCATGCTCGGTCCAAAAGAGACCTGCTACTGGTGTTGGATGTATTTATCGCGGACAGTGTACGTTGAGCTCAAAGAGCAATCGGCTATTTTGCTCAGTCCGAAAGGCGAGCGCATTGGCTGTTGGAACGGCGGCCCCGTAAATGCCTACTAGAATCTGCGCATACCTTAAGCGTTAAACCGCAGGGTGCGTCCGGGCAACTCGCCCGTCAACGCGCACTCTTTACCCCCCTCAATAATCGGCACTCCGTTAACGACGACGTGAGTAAACCCATTGCAAAACTGGTGGGGATCCGCATACGTGGCCCTGTCCTGTACGGTCTGATCGTCAAAAATGACCACATCGGCAAAATACCCTTCCTTAAGCAGTCCCCTTTCCTTAATGCCAAAGCGCTGAGCCGGATAACCGCTGAGTTTGTAAACGGCGTCTTCTAATGAGAATAGGGCGTGATCGCGCACGCAGGGGCCGAGCAGGCGACCGGCTGAGCCGTAGAGACGGGGATGTACAGCGCCGTCGGGGAAGTAGATGCCATCGGTGCCCATCATGTATTTTTCGTGAGCCAAAAAGGGGTAGACCAGCGCGTCGTCTCCATGGTGAAATACTAGGAGTACGGCTAAGTTTTCGTCGATTAATAGATCGCACAGCGCGTCTACTGGCGTTTTGCCCGTTTCCTTCACATACGCCCCCAGCGCTTGACCAATAAAGCGGGCGTTTTCCCGTCCGGGCAGCCAGGCGATATAAATACGGTCAAGGTCGACTTCATAGCGGTCGATTACGCGTGCAAACCGACTGCGGACGGCGGGGTTGGCCAGTTTAGAGATCACGCCTAGCGGGCCGTCTTCCCACACTTCGTAGGGCAGCATGTAGTTTAGCATGGTCGAACCCGGCAGATAGGGATATACGTCAAAGGAAAAATCGACTTCGTTGACGGCGACGCTGTCTACGTAGCTCAATAGCTCGTCTATCTGCTGCGGCGTCGTGCCCTTAAAGTGAGAAATATGGACCGGCACGCCGGCGCGCCGACCGATTTCTACCGCTTCCTTGACCGCTTCTAACGTGCCCTTCTTGTAACGTATATGTGTAACGTAGAGGCCCTGTTGTGGCGCCATGGCGGCACACGCTTCGACCAACTCGTCCGTGGTCGAAAAACACTCAGCTATGTAGTCAAGTCCGGTGGAAAGTCCCACGGCGCCCTCAGCCATGCCTCGCTCTACGCCGGTGATAATTTCACCCATTTGTACGTCGTCGGGCACTGCGCGTCCCCAGCCCATAGCCATCGTGCGCAGATGTGCGTAGGGCAGGTGAGTTATGGCGTTTTGGCAGGTTGTTCCGTCGAGCCCGCGCATGTAATCGTCTAAGCTTTCCCACCCGTCGTAGTCGGAAAGCTGCAGGCCGTTGAGTGCGCGCATGTAGTAGACCCAATGGGGCCAGGTCTGAGAGTCCACGGGAGCGTAGGAAATTCCGTCGGCCATAATAACTTCCGTTGTGAACCCCTGTAGCGTTTTTGGCGTGAAGTTGGGGGTTTTGCGAAGCCAGCCATCGGAGTGATTGTGCACGTCGACAAAGCCGGGCGCGACGCATTGGCCCTGTGCGTCAATATATAGAGCTGCGCTGGCACCGCTCAGGTCGCCAAGCGCGACGATGCGATCGGAGCGAATACCGACATCGCCTCTGTAGCGTGGCGCGCGTGCGCCGTCGACTATAATGCCGTTAGAAATGATTAAGTCGTAGTCGCTCACGGCCTATGCTCCTTCCAGTATTTGGACGTCTAAATCGTCAAAGAGAGTGGTTCCCGTGCCATCTTGGCGCAGGGCAATGCAAATAGAGGAGGAATCAGATGGAGGGGGACCGTGGATTTCTACGCTCACTTGGGTCCAATCGGCACTGCCCGTAATCCTTTCAGAACAGATAAAGGGATAGCGCTCGGGCTCGTTGTAAATGGCCCAGCGCACGGCCAGGTAGGCGCCGCGTCCGACTACGGATTGCGTGGAGATATATACAGTGATGCGAAAGCTCGTCGTTTGGGTCCATCGCGCAAGCCAGGCGCCGTCTCCCTCGCGATTCATGCTCCACTCGCTGAGCCCTTCCTCTGATCGCGTGATCTGCAGGGAGTAGGAATCGCTTCGCCCTTCTGTCTTACACCACGTTGCCCCCTCTCCGGCGGGAAGCCAGGGCCATGGGTCGGTCGGTAGAGGGCTTGGTTGGCTCAGGTTGAGACCAACGGCAAAGCTGCTTTTGCGCTCGTAAATGGGGAGTTCGGTATGGCCGTTATACTCGATGGCGGGCACGGGAGCGGCCTGGTTCTGAAGGGACGCCACGTCTTCATCTGGACAGCGGTGTAGGCGAAATGTTTCACAGATGGGAGCATAGAGTTCGTCCCGCGTATAGCGGGCGACAAAGTGTATGTCGTAGCCCCAATTGCACACGCCAATGGAGGTGCGCTGAGCAGTTGGGCCCAGAAATGTAAACGCAGGGTTGTGCTGTGGGTCATCAGCTAAGACCAAACGACCTCCTGGGGCAAAAGACTGCGGGGATGGTATGGACGTGGCCATGTGGTTGAGGGGCATCTGCCAGATCCCCTCGGGCGTTTCCGCGAGCAGGCAGTTGTGCCTAGTTTTCCACATGCCCGGAAACGGCGCAACGGGTGCCGGCAAATCAGTATACCAAGGGTCGCAATACTCAAACTGCCACGTACTGCCGTGCTCGGGTGCGTCGAAGAACTCTGGGCTGTGGAGGTCTAAATGGGCCTCTACTTCGTAGACGTAGGTCTGGTTGTCGCTGTCATAGGTGATGAAGACGGTTCGACGCGAGGTTGCTACGCCGCCCGGATCGCGCGTGGTAACGACAATTTCGAGACGCTGGCTGCCTCGTCCATTGACTTCTATAGAGCGGAGTTCGGTTGTGGCGATCGCCCCCATTTTCCAGTAGAGCTGCAGGCCGCCAATGAGCGGTCGCTGGTCGGGGGTGAGTCTGATTTCTCGCAGCTCGACCGGCTTGAGGATCCCGTTGAAATAGCGTAAGTTTTGTTCGGGTTGCTCGACGATGTCGTTCTGCAAACGAGCAATGGGCTGGTCTTGATCGTAGATCCACTGCTGGCCAGCGCACACGCCGCCCTGAGTTTTTAAATCAAATATAGCTGTATGTGTCATGCATCCCTCTCTGAGTCGCGTTTCGGAAGGTACAAAGTGTAGGAAGGCGTGGCAAGAGAGAACACTACTTGGATGAAAAACGTGGAAAAAATAGAAATCGGAGGGGTTGAACTCAACCTAGGTTCGGCCGTAGAGCGTCCGCAAGAGTGGATTGGTCAGCGGGAAACTATTCGTGAACTCATGGCTTGTTGGCTCGTTATTGACGAGAAGGATTTACCTCTTTCTCCGCGACTGGTCGGCCCGCCGGGTATTGGCAAGACGACGCTCGCCATGGCGGCTGCACGTCAGCGCCAGCAGCCGCTGCATATATTCCAGTGCACCAGCGATACGCGACCGGAAGACCTGCTTGTAACCCCCGTCTTGGCCGAGTCGGGCAGGATTGCCTACCATGCTTCACCACTCGTGACTGCCATGATAGTAGGGGGCATATGCGTGTTGGACGAGGGCAATCGTATGAACGAAAAAAGTTGGGCATCGCTTGCACCGCTACTGGACCACCGGCGCTATGTGGAATCCATTATTGCGGGCATTTCTATAGAGGCTCATCCCAATTTTCGCTGCTGCGTTACGATGAATGACGACGAATCGACGTATGAAGTCCCCGACTATATACTATCGCGCCTCCAGCCCACGCTAGAGATTGGTTTCCCTAACCGGCAGGACGAAATGGAGATCTTGCGCTATCACCTGCCCTTCGCTGAAGAGCAGCTATTGGAGGTGACGGTAGACTTTCTCCAACGCGCACACGGTTTGGACCTTGAGTTTTCTCCGCGCGATGGAATACAAATACTTCGCTATGCGCTCAAGCGCTTGGCGCAGAATAGCGATCACCCTATCGCCGCCGACGTGGCATGGAGAGAGGCTCTCGAACGCGTTTTGGGCCCCGAATCACTGGACTTGGATGCCCTAGCGACCCAGCGCGATCGTTCCTTGGGTGAGGTGCTACCTTCTATGGACCTGCAGGACTTCTTTTTCGATGGGGATGATCCGCTCCACCCCGGACGCGAAGACGACCCCCCGACCTCATGAATTCCGTTCTCGATCTTAGTGAACGACTTTCGGTGCTGCCCATTCTCCATGGAAGCGGCGATTTTGCTTTGCAGGTGCGCCGTCATCTGACTAATTGGTCGCCCGATTGCGTCGCCCTTCCGCTGCCTCCTTCCTTTGCAGAACCCGTTGAGCAGGGAGTGGGTCGTTTACCGCAAATTTCCGTGGCGATACAGCGAGAAATATCCATAGAAGGCTCCTACAACTACGTGCCTATAGACCCGTGTCAAGGGGTTATATCTGCCGTGCGTACGGCCATGGATTTGGATGCACATCGTGCTTATGTCGATCTGGAAGTGGGTTCTTATGAAGAGAGCGAGATCGTCTTACCGGACCCCTATGCGCTAAAAGAGGTTTCGCTCGAACGCTTTGTCGCGGCGATGGTGCCGGTATTGACCGCGCCCAACGATGAGGAACAGCGACTCGCGCGGATCCGGCGCATGGCCTACGAGCTGCATCTACTGGAGTTGGAACACGAACGCATCGTCTTGGTCTGTTCGGTGGCCGATTGGCCTTGGATTCGACAGGCCTACTCTGATCGAGCCCGGTATGCTCAGCACGAGCGTTCGATTGCGCTGCCAGTATGTCGGTCCCTAGTCGCAGACTGTCTCTATTTTGCCTTGGGAGAACTGCCACATGTAACGCATCAATACGAACACCGGCGCGCCGAGATGCTTGCCGACGAAACCCTGTCTATCGATGGTATTAAAGCTTTGTTGATTGATGCTCGAGATCGCTGGATGGCCGATAGTGAATCGGGGGCAGATCGCTTTATGGGGCCGCAGCAGATGGGTCTGTTGCTAAAATATGTGCGTAACTTAACGCTCATGGAAAGTCGGCTAACGCCCGACCTATACAATCTGGCTCTGGCCGCCAAACAGGTGGGCGGAGACGATTTTGCGCTCGTATTGTTAGATGCGGCGTGTGAGTACCCGCCCCAATCTCTGGGTGGGGAAGACGATGCTTTGTCTATGGGTGTTGGACAGGTAGTTGATGAGGAAGGGCAACCTCTTCCCGCGAAAAATCGCTTGCAGGGAGCTGCACGCGTATGGCGGCAACTGCCCTTGAAGCTGAATCCTACAGCTCCTAAAAAACAGCAGTGGAGTCAGCAGTGGAATCCCTACGGGCAGTGTTCTTATCCGCCTGAAGACGGCCGCATCGAGCGTTTTCAACAGCACGTGCGAGAGCAGGCTCGAATCCTGCTCGGAGATGACTTGGCCAAGGTCGAGAAGTTTCAATCTTCGCTTAAAGACGGTCTAGACCTGAGAGAGACGTTGCGCAATTGGCACACGGGTGACGTATATGTCCGCGAACTGCCCGCTACCCGAGGTCAGGTTGAAGTCGTGGTCTTTCTATTTGACGTGCCGGCCAATCCCAGTCGCTACACGTGGCAGAGTACGTGGTATGCGGAGCACGGTGAGGAATCTACGCTTTCCTTTTTTGCCACGCCTTTCTTGGAAAATATGGTTGGGCCTGGCATCGGACAGGCGCTTTATGGGGGATGCTCGTTTATCTTTCCTCCGCGAGCCATCCCCAATATCTGGATCGATGATCGCTTGCATTTCACTCATACGCTTGAAGAGCGCCTGCTGGGGGGAGCGCTGCTGCATTCACAGGAACGTCGCGTAGTGCTTGTAGCTCCAACGCCGCCCTCTGCTCGCTGGAGGCGCATGGCGCGAAAATTTGGCCGACAGATAGTTTATATCCCCTTAGGGAGATTTTCATCTGCGATGGTAGACCGACTGCGCCGTTTCCACGTTCTCAACAACAAGGAAGTGCGATCTTACGCAGCGCGCTATGTTCGCTCGTTCCGGTGATTCTACGGCGGGGTCTATATTGACACGCGGTGTGGACTTGTCCACCTTTTTAACTCTCTCACGCATAAAATGCAGTTTCGCAAAGAAAGGGATCTCCATTGCGCATCATAGATCCACACGTCCATGTATGGAAAAACGATCCGGCTTTTCCTTGGCCAGAAGAGAATAAGAAGCCTCCAAGTGAAGATCGGACAGCCGAGGACTTGCTCGTTCTCATGGATGCACACGGCGTTGAAAAGACCGTCTTAGTGCAGGTTATTCACTACCGTTGGGACAATAGCTACGTCGCCGACGTTATAAAGCGCTATCCGGACAAGTTTATGGGGGTCGGTCGCATCAATCCGGAAGATCCCGCTGCCGCCGACCATGTGACTATGTGGACAGAAGAGTACGGCCTGCACGGAGTGCGCTTGAGTCCGGCAAGGGACGCCAGCGAAGATTGGTTTACCAGTCCTGCCATGGATCCGATCTTTGCTCGTGCACAGGACCTCGGCATTCCTATGCTTATTTTAACCGGCCCCAAGCGTTTACCAGATTTGGCTCGACTATTGGATAAATACCCAGACCTAAACACCGTTATCGATCACATGGCCGACGTGCATCCCGACGATGCAGAGGGGAGAAAGTTGCTTGCTGACATGGCGCGCTATCCCCGCGTCTACGTAAAGATAAGCCACACGTGGTCTATTTCTCAGGGAGGTTATCCCTGGACGGATACGCACGATCTCGTGCAAGAAGTATACCAGACCTTTGGCGCACAGCGCATATCGTGGGGGACGGATTGGCCCGTTTGTCTAGGTAAAGCCGAATATGGCCATACGCTCTCGGTCGTCCGAGACGAAATGAAATTTTTTAGCCCTGAAGACTTGGAATGGGTTTTGGGTAAGACAGCGTTAACGCTGTGGAACTTTGGAGAAAAATAGCATGCCTATATGTGTAGGAATTGTCGGAGCAGAAAACAGCCACACTGCTGCCATTGGAAAGCTGATAAACGTAGAAAAAAGAATTCCCGGTGTGAAAGTGACGCACGTTTGGGGAGAGACTAAAGCGCTGGCTCACAAGGCTGCTGAGGTGGCGCAAATCCCCCATATTGTAGATACGCCCGATCAGATGGTTGGGCAGGTCGACGCGGCCTGCGTCGACCATCGGCACGGCAAATACCATCTACCTGCCGTCAAGCCTCTCCTAGAGGCGAAAGTACCTCTATTTGTAGATAAGCCCTTTTGCTATCGCAAGGCAGAAGGTAAACGCTTTCTGGCGCGGGCTGCTGAACTGGGCGTTCCCGTCTGCTCGTATTCGGTGCTGCCCAAGCAGCAGTCATTTATTGATTTTAAGCGCAAGATGCGATCTCTGGGAAAGATTCACTCGCTCGTATCAACCGGGCCTTGTGATATAAAATCTAAGCACGGCGGCGTGTTTTTCTATGGAATTCACCAGGTTGATATGGTGCTCAACTTGTTGGGGTATGACATGGCCTACGGAGAAGTGGTGCGTGGGACAGGAAAAAATCACGCGGGAGTCATTACGTATAAATCCGGTGCAGTGGCGTCGATGAATCTGGTTGGGGAGGGCTCGGCCCGTTTTCACCTGAGTGCCATAGGGGACAAGGGTCGTTTGGATGAGTACATTTCGTTTGATGAGAATACGTATCTATCGGGCACTCGCACGTTTTGCCGCATGTTTAAAACGGGTAAGACAAGTGAAACGGCTGAAACGATGCTGGGTCCCGTTGCGGCTCTCGAAGCATTGGAGAAGTCAATTTCTAAGGGGAGTCGAGTTAGAATAACTTTATAGGAGAAAAACCACGGATACGATAAAAATCCAGCTCGAAGACGGCTATATTGCAGAGCATTGGTATGACATGGCGTCGGATTTCAAAACGCCTATGCTGCCTCTTCTCCATCTTGGCACCGGCCAACCGGTTGGAACAGAAGCTATCGGCGCCGCTTTTTCCCATGGTTATATAGACGAAGCGCTTAGATGCAGGGGAAGCTGTTAGTCAAAGTGTATTGCATGTAACCTGTATGGGCATGGCCATTTCGATATGGCAGCCTATCAGTCTTGTTTTGCCGGACAGCTCGAGCGGCATGAATTTACCGACGAGATGTTGCAGGAGAATATACAGGCCTTGTCTGAATTACCCACGGTTTAACATAGAACAAATAGAGAAAGGAATGACATGTCGCTCAATTTAAAAACGGTCGCCGAAACCCGTTATGATGCTATTGCACTGGGTGAGGTAATGATGCGCATTGACCCGGGGCAGGTTCCCACGGCACGCGCTCGGAATGCGCGCATATGGCACGGGGGAGGCGAGACCAATGTAGCCGAGGGGTTGAGCTACTGCTTTGGTTTGCGAGGGGCGGTTGTGACGGCTCTAGTCGACGATGGAATCGGCAGAAACATAGAAAATCAGCTTCGTGAAGCGGGGCTAGATACCACCCATATCGTCTGGTTTGACAACGGGGGAAAGGGTGAGTTTAGCACCGATGGAAAGGGTACGCTACACAATGGAATCAATTTTACCTGGGCAGGTAAAGGAGTCCTTCCTTCCGTTACGGAGTATTATCGTGCGCACACACCTGTACGCGAAGTTGGACCTGGCGATATAGACTGGGATTATATTTTTGGCGAATTGGGTACTCGCTGGTTTAGCACGGGTGGTATCTACACCTTGCTCTCACCTAAAACAGCGGATCTCGCCTTAGAAGCGATGAAAAAAGCGGGTGAATATGGAGCAGGTCGCTCTTTTGACCTTAACTATCGATCCAAAGTAGAGCCAAGTAAGGATCGCGCGCGTGAGATTAATAAGTCGATTGTTCCCCACGTGGAGTTCCTCGTTGGAAATCAAGACGATTTTGATGATGCGCTAGGCTACGAGACGGAGAAAGTGCCCAAGGATGTCTCGTTTGATGTCTGGTTGGACATCTATACAAAAATGCTGCGCCAGGTCGCGCATGAATATCCAAACCTCAAGTACATTGGCACGCAGCTGCGCGGGGCTTTGAGCGCGGACCGGATCAACTGGGGTGCTGTTTTATACGATGTAGAGGCAGACGTGATCCATCAAGCTGCGGTGCGCGAAAATATCGAAATTGCCGATCGCACCGGTGGTGGTGATTCCTTTGCTTCCGGCATTGTCGCGGCTCTGCTAAAAGGAAAAGATTCGGCCGAAGCTGTACAGTGGGGAGCAGCCCATGGAATCTTAGTGCAGGAGACGATCGGGGATACCTCTATGGTTAAACTGGGAGACGTCGAAAAAGAGGTCGCACGTGCAATTAAGGGCGGCGGCGTTTCGGCGCTGCGCTAGGAGCGAATACATATGAACGCACGCAGGGTTGTCATAGCGCTGTATTTAGCTTGTAGCTGGGTTGTAGCCTCATTCGCTTCGGTTGCCATTGAACGAGTAGAATACAAGGGGTGGACCGACGCGGTCTACCTGAGCAACGGCGAGGTTGAACTAGTTGTTGTGCCGCAAATAGGACGGATTATGCACTACGGATTCATAGGAGATGAAAATATTCTCTGGTCGGATCCGGAGACGCACGGGACAGTCCTGCCCGATGGTAAACCCGTCGTAGACGAGGAAGGAGCGTACGCTTGGACAAACTTTGGCGGGGACAAAGTTTGGCCCAACCAACAGAGTGAATTTGCGGATATTAACGGCTATTCTTGGCCACCAGATCACGCCTTTGATGGAGGCGTGCACGACGTGGAGTTGCTCGAGGACGGTGTTATTATCACTAGTCCCGTCAGCCTGTATAACGGGGCTCGAAGCATTCGCACCATCCGTCTAGCCACAGAGGGAACGCGTGTTGAAATCCATCAAAAAATCGTAAAGGTCCAGATGGCACAGCGCGAGGAGTTGGAGCCACTGCGCTACACGATCTGGAACGTCACGCAGATTAATCCGCCTGAGCAGACGTTGTATCCACTCAATCCGCACAGTCATTTTGATATGCGCTATTTTCCCTTTGGCTTTGCACACAGCGCTGCAGTGCGCAACTTCACAATCCAAGGTGATATAGGGATCTTTGTCCCAGATGCGGAGGAAAACCAGAAAACAGGGGCGGACTCCGATCGCTGGCTCGCTGGTATTGTAGGCGATGTAGTCATGGCGGAGTTTTTTCGCCGCGATGCGACGCAGCGCTACCCAGACGGTGGGCTGAGTGCAGAGGTATACACCTGTCCCGACTACACGGAGCTGGAACTGCTCAGCCCTTGGGTATTTCTGGAAGTCGGAGAGACGCTAGAGCACCCCATCGCTTGGGAACTGCTCAAACTGCCAGCTTCGGCAGACACACCCGTGGCTCGACGAGCTGCAGCAGTAGCGTGGCTTAGCGAGTAGATATATAACGGCAGCCCTTGAGGGCGACAAACGGGCCGGAGGCGCATACCGCGTCTCCGGTTTTTTTGTGTGTCAACAGGAGAAGGTTGGCTTGTTTCACGTAAGGGGCTTTCTTTATACCTCATGGAAACTTCTTGGAAGAGAAACTTTTACACACTGTGGTGTGCCGAACTCTTTGCCATTATCGGCTTTCACTCCGTGCAGCCTTTTCTCGCCTATTACATACAAGAGTTTGACGTAGAAAATCTTGAGGAAGCGCTCCTGTGGTCTGGATATATGGGTTCGGTTGCCGGGTTCGCCATGGCACTATCAGCTCCTGTATGGGGCGCTGTGGCCGACCGGTTTGGACGCAAGAGCATGGTCGTGCGCTCTATGGTGGGTGGAGGCCTGACCGTCTTCTTTATGGCTTATGCCGACAGTGTGACAGAGTTGCTCGTTGCTCGTATGCTGCAGGGGGCTTTGGCTGGTACCGTAACGGCTTGCATTACGATGGTTTCGACGACTACGCCCAAGCAGCATTTGGGCTATGCTATGGGTATGATGCAAGGCGCTTTTCTGCTCGGAGCGGCTTTGGGACCCCTCGCCGGCGGGCCCTTTATTGAGGCTTATGGATACGAGGCTATTTTCTTGGTGTCGGGTGCGATGGTTGTGGTCGCTGGCTTAGCTGTCCAATTGCTGGTGAGCGAGGAATTTACCAAAAATAAATCAGGGGAAAAAAGTGCATCAGCTTCCAAAAGTAGTACGGATGACTTTATTGCTGACACCAAGCGCCTGCTCCAAATTAAGCCCTTTTTAATTACTATTGTAAGTCTGGTTCTTATTCAGTTTGCCTACGGCGTTATCATGCCCGTGGTGCCTCTTTTTCTACAGCAGCTAGCCGGACATGCAGAAATAATAACAGAGGCGGGCTTTATATTTTCACTTATGAGTCTGACGGGAGCGCTGTCTTCAGCTGTCTTGGGTGGATGGACTGAGCGGATAGGCGTTAAGCGCATGCTTTTTGTGGGGCTGGTTGCTACGGCGCTGTTCTTAGCCTGTCAGGGCAGTGCCGAAAGCGTAATGGTTTTTGCCGCTCTACAGGTCATGGGAGGCTTAGCGACGGGTGCGGTTCGTCCCGTGGCCAATACGATTACGACGTTTATCGTTGTAGAAGAGGATCGAGGGAAGGCGTTCGGTATCATGACCAGCGCATCGGCACTCGGCTGGGCACTAGGGCCTTCGATTGGAGGATACATCGGATCAACTACGGGATTTCGCAGCGTGTTCTACGCAACGGCCCTGCTGTTTGTGGGCGTTGCTTTTTGGACGCGCTGGGCTATGAGGGGATTGGTTTTGCAGGGGGAAAGTGCCAGGCAAAGGCGCGTGGGTAAGTCTATTAGAGAACGAGTTCGTTCTTTGCTTAGAAGTTGACGGTGGCAAATGGGGGTTGGGCATGGAAACGCGCGCCCAACCCCTTCGGCTCTAATGACAAACCTACGATTTTTTCTTGGTGCCCTTGCGGCCGGGAAACGTCAATTCGGCTACACCGGATTTGTCTAATTCGCCCAGTCCGATTCTTTTAAGGCGATCAAACTGGCCTTTAGCCGCTGATGCCAACGGGGCGTTTACGCCTGCGTCCTTTGCCAAGCCGAGGGCAATGCCGGAGTCCTTAGCCGCGTGTGCCGCAGAAAAGTAGCATTCGTGATCGCGGGCGACCATATCGTCCCCGTCAGTTTCGAGAACTCGCGAGTTAGCTCCTGTTTGCGAGAAGACTTTCATGAGAACCTTGAGGTCGATGCCGAGGGCCTCGCCCAGGCCCAAGCCTTCTGCTAGGCCTGCCGTGTTGATATTCATCACCATGTTTACCAGGGCTTTTACCTGAGCGGCCTGTCCCGCTGTCCCGATATAGCGGAGATCCACGCTGAGCGCATCTAAAATGGGACGCACTTTACTAAATACGCTGCGTTTGCCACCGCACATCAGGTAGAGCGTACCCTTACGAGCCTGCGTTATGCTCGAAGCCATACACCCTTCCAGTGAAGAGGCACCGACTTTTTCGGCTCGTTTTTCAACTTCTACGTGCGTGGCAGGTGAGATGGTGGCGCAGTTGATAAAGACCGTGCCCTTGGCTTCGGTCAGCAGGGAGTCACCGCGCGTCGAGAAAATAGACCGCATGGACGCGTCGTCTGTCACTACAGTCAACACGACGTCTGACAGAGCTGTAACCTCTGCCAGTGTTTTAGCTGCCCGACAATTGAGCTCTTTTGCGAGCGCTTTGGCGCTGCGTGGATACGCGTCGTATACCGCACTGATAGTAAAGCGCTTGTCTGCGAGGTTGCGGGCCATATTCGCTCCCATGCGACCGACGCCGACTACGCCTATTTTGAAGTCTTTTTTATTGGCGGCCGATTTCCGTTTTCCCATAGTATATTTCCTCCGTAAGGTTTGGTCTATAGTCGATGTGAAGATAGGGCCGAGTTGGGATATATACAAACCGTAGAAGCATAGTCGGCGGCTAAAAAAAACGGTGTAATTCCATGGTATTCCGTGGTGGTAATGGGTGTGTTGGTAGTTGGTTTTACCGTGCTGATCAGGATGTTTGTATGGGTTGCGCGTTTTATGGCAAGACCCGAAAATACATCGACAGATGCAGAGGTGAAAGAAATGGATGGACAGAAACGAGCCGATGAGACTCATCTCGTGAAAGAGAGGGGTTATGGGGCCAATTATGTTTTGACGCTGGGCGTCGTGAGCTGTGTCCTTTTTTTATGTGGCCTTTACCGCTCTTTTTGGCTCTGGCAGTAGCGGTTATGTTCCACAGCGCGCGCGCCATGTTCCAAGGCCTACACTACTTTGGCGTCTTGGCCTGGCGCACTCTGACCGGTGCGGTATTTAACGGCGCCTTGTCGGTTATTCTATACCTCCAGGCCACCGAGTAGTGGAGCCCGCCTATGCTGGACTTGGGCTTGGGACTAATGTAAGTTTTGCCCTCACAGGGGCGCAGTCCGTCTGCGTTCCACCAAGGGTAAGGGACACCCCAGCACAGTGGATAGGGCTAAGAGTGCATACGCCCTACCGTAGCAATAAAAGATGGAGTTGAGTATGGCATACCGTATAAACTGGCGAGATGTGCAGCCGAAAATAGCCCACTTGAGCGCAGTGCACTGGGGCGGCCTACGCGACAGGGAATGCGATAACGATCCCGATACGCGGAATTGTCTTGAAGTTCTTGGTGGTTTTGCCCGTCATGCGCTTCAGGGTCGTAAAACGTCAGACCATCACAAGCACGACAACTTAGAGCAGGTCTATTATATACTCGCGGGAGAGGGAGAAGTGCTCTTTGGTGAAGAGCGCTACCCCGTGCGTGAGGGCGATGCGATTTATTTGCCGGCCGGTGTTTATCACCAGATGTTCAACGATATGAATGACGATTGGCTAGTCCACCACGTTATCAGCCAATCGGTAGAGGGGCCTGGAGGCGATTTTTCCATCTCACACTGGTCCGACGTGCAGCCCGTAGGGGACGGTAGCGGAGCCGTTCGATGGCGTCAGTTCGGACAGCTTGGTGAAGAGGGCATTGGGTTCCTACGCTCGATGAAAGGCATTGAACGAGAAAGCGTGCAGCCAGGTGGACGGTCCGCCGACCGCTGTGAAACGTATGAACAAGTTTTTTACGGGATAGAAAATGTCTCTGTGCTAGTAGATGCAGATGGTCAGCAACCTTTTGTCGAGGGAGATATGGTGCATGTTCCGGCTGGGCATGCGTATCACATAATAAACGAGGGGGACGCGTGGATGTCGTACCTCATCATGAGTGCCTAAGGAGAATCCGTTGGAATCGACGTATGAAGAATCTGCAAAGCATCTGCGGAACGCACTGAAGGAGATGCTATCTGCTATTGAGTCCGGAGGCGATAATATTGCTGAGCTTGTACTCAATGTGCATCAACGCGGTCAGGATGTATTCGAAGAGGCACCGCCCATGTTGCGTCACTACATCGAACGTCGCAGTTATACCAAGGCGTTGGATTTTCTCGAAGGGCAAGACGAGAGCGGTGCCCCAAACTGTTAGAAATGAAATGAGGCGAGCGTTCTATTCCGTTATCGCGCAAATACCACGTGGTGAAGTTGCGACGTATGGACAGATTGCTCAACTGGCGGGGTATCCCGGTAGGGCAAGGCAGGTTGGCTATGCGCTTGCGGGTATGCCTGATGGACTAGACCTGCCTTGGCATCGCGTAATTAACGCACAGGGAAAGGTCTCTCCGCGCACTGCAAGCGAATTTCACCGCATGCAGCGTGACATGCTAGTAGCGGAAGGAGTGCTCTTTTGCGAGGGACGCGTTGATTTACAGGTCTATCGTTGGATGCCCGAGGAAAATGGGGCGTGAATAGCCTAGATCGGCGCATCTTCCGTTTAGCCGTACCTAGCGTCCTGTCAGCCTTGTCTGCTCCGCTTATAGGCATAGCAGACACGGCGATGATCGGTCATTTATCCGAGGTCGCCTATTTAGGTGCGGTCTCAACGGCCGGCGTGCTCTTTAGCATACTTTATTGGAGCATGGGATTTCTGCGTATGGGCACTACTTCCATGGTTTCGCAGTTTTACGGGGCGGATAAAAAGCGTGCCTGCGTACATATCCTCTACCGGTCGCTGATCCTTGCTATGGGTCTATCGGCCGGTATGGTCGCTCTGGGAGATGTAGCCGCTCCATATGGCTTTTCCGTAGCGGGTGGGAGCGATTCCGTGCAGCACTGGGGTATGCAATACTTTTCCGTCCGCCTCTACGAAGCCCCACTCGTACTCGCCGTTTTGACCCTCAATGGGTTTTTTCTTGGTACGGCTAATGCCATAGCGCCGCTCTTTGTGACTTTTACCGCCAATCTCGTTAACCTTCTCGGGGATTATGCGTTGATTTACGGCCATTGGGGGGCACCAGAGATGGGTGTATTGGGAGCTGCATGGGCTTCTGTATTGGGTAACCTAGCGGCTCTCTTCGTGGGATTAGTCGTCTTTTTATTACAGTATACAGATTTTTGGCGTCGCTCTCTTGAGGGGCTGTGGCGGCGCGGTCAGTTCGCTCTTATTTTGCGGACCAATGTCAATCTCTTTGGTCGCACTATATCCCTTCAGTTTGCGCAATTCACTATGCTAGCCATTGTTTCCCGGCTTGGTGATGTGCCGCTGGCGGCCAATGCTGTTCTCTGGCAGCTGTGGGGGTTGAGTAGCTTCGCCGTCGATGGATTTGCCCATGCGGCCGAAACGCTTGTTGGCAACCTGCTTGGCGAACGCCGCTATGCTGAAGCTAGGCAAATGGCGGGACGGATTATCCGCTGGGGGATAGGAATTGGGTTCTCTTTTGGCCTGGTTTTTCTTCTGGGTCTTGAAGCCCTGGCAGGATTTCTTACAGAGCATGCTGAAGTGGTAGCTACGGTCGGACAATTGCGCTGGGTCGTCGCGCTAGTGCAACCGTTGAACGCCGTTGTCTTTGTTCTGGATGGCATTTTTATTGGTGCTAATGATATGGGCTATCTATTTGCCGCGATGGCCGCGGCAACGTTCCTGTTTTTTCTACCTTTGGCAATTCTATTTGTTTATTTTTTAGGCTGGGAAATGGAGGGGGTTTGGTTAGCATATAATGGACTTATGTTAGGGCGTTTTGCGACGCTTTGGCCTCGCTACCACGGCAATGCATGGTTAAAAACGTTTGTTCGATAAAGGACTATATATGCCATTTGTGAATCCAGGTGACCTTTTTCGCTTGGAACCTTTCCCACGTATAACAGGTGCGCTTGCTAGTGGAGATAAGCTGATGCTTTCCTTTTTGGAGATGGAGCAAGGAGCAAAAGTGGTCGAGCATATCGATCCTCACGAATAGGCGGGCCTTGTGTTCGCCGGTAGTCTAGTTTTCGCATTGGTGAAGAGGAGAGCATAACCGGTTCTGGTGATTCGTTTTTTATATCATCCAATTTCGTGCATTGGGGCGTGGTTGAAGAAAGCCCTACCAAGGTCTTGGGCATATTTTCCCCGCCGCGTGAAGACTATGAAGAGTGATATAACCGTCATGCTAAAACGGGGAAAGACGCTGTTTGGAAATGAGCCCTGAGTTTAAAAAAAGAAATGAGTAGGCATGAGTGGATTGACAATGGCGCACTGCGCCAATGTGTTGGTTGTTGCTATAACGCCTCGTCGTGAAGATGGCCAAGTCGACGTTGAGGGAGCTGCCCGGAATGTCTGCTATTTAATCGATGCGGGGGCGAATTTTATTATGCCCATGTGCGGCACGGGGTTGGTGTATGATGCGACGCTTGCAGAATATGAGGCTGCTGTAGGTGCTTTTGTCGATGCAGCAGCTGGTCGTGCGATGATAGTGCCTGGTATTGGCCCCGGTTTTGGTCGTTCCATGGAAATGGCTCATATAGCTAGAGCACTGGGGGTTGCCGGTGCGATGGTGATGCCGGTCGTTGGGCCGGCCTCGGCCAACGGCGTGGAAGAGGGTGTGCGGCAGATCGCGAAGGGTGCCCAGCTTCCCATTGTTCTATATCAGCGCCGCTTGGACATCATGCCTGTAGACCAGATGATTCGCCTGTGCTCTATAGACGAAGTTGTTGGTTTAAAGTATGCCGTTGACGACTTAGAGGCGTTCGATCGTATAAACGATGGCTGCGGAAAGCAGGCGGCCATGATATGTGGTATGGCCGAAGACCCGGCCATTGAGTATTTGGCGGCCGGAGCCGTCGGATTTAGCTCGGGGATGGCAAATTTTGCTCCCCGTGCTAGCTTGGCTATCCTGCGCCGCTTTGCCGAAGGTGATCGCAGCGGAGCCGAGGCACTGCGGGAAGTGATGGTACCCTTTGAAGATCTGCGTGGTGAGCGTGCGGCGCGCTACAGCGGTTCGGCGCTCCACGCCGCTATGATGAGAGCGGGTCTAGCAGGCGGTCCCGTCGTGCCGTTTGCAGAAGACGTGGCCGATTCCGATCTACCACGTCTGAATGATATGATTGATCGAGTAATGGACGTGGAAAAGTCACTTATTGCACAATAGGGAGAAGACGTATGAGCGAAGATGTGTTGCGCATAGGCTTGGTGGGCGTAGGCGGCGTATGTAATGCGGTGCACTACCCGGGTTTTAGTCGCATACCGGGGGTTGAAGTCGCGGGTCTGTGTGAACCGAGCGACACGCTGCGCGCTGTGCGAAAGGCTGAATGGGGCATTGATGCGTGTTACGCAGAGTTGGGAGAAATGCTCAAGGAGGTCAAACCCGACGCCGTAGCCATTGCAACGCCCAACATACATCACCGCGAGCTGATTTTTCAGTCACTCGAGGCGGGTTGTCACGTGATGTGTGAAAAACCGTTGGGGATGGATTATGCGGAGACGCGCTTGATTTACGAAGCAGCCAAGAGTTCGGGGTTGCGTCATATGACGGCCTTTACCTATCGATTTGTTCCGGCGCTTAACTATATTCGCCATCTCGTTCATAGCGGACAACTAGGACAAATTCGCCACGCGCGTTTTCAGCGGTTGCAAGATTGGGGAGAAAAAGCAATCGGTTGGCGCCAGTACAAAGATCAGGCTGGGTCGGGTGAGTTGGGAGACATGGGCATACACCGGATTGACTTTGCTGAAGATTTGCTCGGACCGATCCTTTCTCTGTGCGCATCGTCTAAGCAGCTAGTTCCGCGCGATCAGACGGCTGAGGATGCTCCTTGTCGTCCTCAGGATGTCGAAGACTGGGTCGCATGGATTGTCGATTTTTCCGGTGGTACTACAGGTGTTTTCGAGATGGGTAAGCTTTCTAAGGGATTTGGGCCCGAGGGGGATCACGATCAGGCTGAGCTTAATGGAACGGAAGGCTCTGTCGTATACCGGCTCCATACTCCCCACGAAATTCTATTTGGGCAAAGAGGAGCGCCCTATGAAGTGCGTCCCGTTCCGGAAGAGTTTCTCAAACGAGCCCATTCACCGCGCGATCCAAGTGAGGGGGATCCGGTTAGTACATTTCGTTACGATCAGGCCTGGGAATTTATCAGCGCCATACGGGAGGAGCGTGACTGCATGCCCTCATTTTATCACGGCATGCGTGCTCAGGCCGTCGCAGATGCGATATTGCAGGCAGCCGACGAGCGCCGATGGGTTGACGTGCAGGAGGTGCGCGCATGAGCGAGGAAGCCACAGCCTACGCCCGTGACGGATACTTCGTTCACTCTGAACCCTTATTTCCTTCAGGACTCATACATCGAGCCCGGTCAGGAATGGACGCTGTTCGACGGGGTGAATACGATACAGATCGGCCACCTCAGCCCTCTCCTTGGAATCCGGGTGATGACGAGCACGTACTCTGTAAAATTGAAATGCCTCAGCTGGCTAATAGCGCAATTCGTGAGCTGGTGGGACACGAAGCACTCGGGCGCTGGGCGGCGAAGATAACTGGAGCAGAATGGGTACAAGTGTGGTGGGTGCAACTGCTTTATAAGCCTTCGAGCGGTGAAAATGCAGCCAATGTGAACGTTGGTTGGCATCAGGATCGACACTACTGGGGGAATTGGGAAGAAGGGAGCGAACTCTTTACAGCATGGGTAGCACTTTCTGATGTAAGCTCTTTTTCGGGGCCTATGTCTTTTGTGCCAGGTTCACACCGATGGGGGCAGCTGCCGGGCGGAGATTTTTTTGACCAAGATCTGTCGTCTCAGCGACGGGCTATCTCGATTCCAGAGGGAGCAGAGTGGAATGAAGTGGAAGCGCACATGCGTGCCGGTGGCGCAAGTTTTCACGATGCGCTGACCTTCCACGCCAGCGGAGTTAATACTTCGGGACAACCACGTAGAAGTTTTGCCATCCACCTGCGGACTGACAAATCCACGCCCAAGGGAGGGCGCCGAGAAGGCCTGACGCAGTTTATTGACGATGAAGATCGCTGTCCCATTATATACAAGGCCTGAAGAAAAGCATTGGGCCCTGTGTGCACGCTAAGCCGTATGGTGCTCGCAGTCCTCGATAAATGATTGAAGGGCTTGCAGCATATAGGGGACATCTGGCTCAACACTGAGTATGTGTCCCGACGAGGGTAAAAAGTAAAGGCGCTTGTGTACTGATGAGAGGATCTGCCAGAGGTTAAACGCCGAGTGCGGCCATACGGTATGTTCCTTCATGCCCATAAAAATGCAGGCCGGTTGTTTGATGCTGCGAAGGCGCGGTCTCGTTGTGCGAATAAGTTTTTCGAGCTGGGCAAGCGCACAGGCGGGCATGGCTTCGTAGGTAAAGAGGCTGTGTTCGGAAAAATACTGCATGCTATGGGTTCCTTTAGGCAAGTCGGGCAGCAGGGGGTGGAGCAGAGGCGCAAGCCAGAGAAAGCGCGATTGAATGTGGAACGCGGGTGCCAAGAGGGCGATACCTGCTACGGAAGAGGGATGGTCTGCGGCGAGCCGCGCCGCGATGACCCCTCCCATAGAAAGGCCCACAACGTATACCCGCTCACACAGAGCTTTTAACTGCTCTAGCGCAGAATGAGCAGATTC
>CAXGPR010000007.1:0-69574 GCA_964011675.1 uncultured bacterium | reverse complement strand
AGATAGAACGAGAGGATTACGGTTATGGCTAGAGGTAAGAAATATTTGCAGGCGTTAGAAAATATAGATCGTGATAAGGCGTACAGTATAGAAGATGCCGTCGGTCTACTCAAAAGCTTTCCCACGCTTAAGTTTGATCAAACGGTCGAAATTACTCTGAATTTGGGTATTGATGGTCGTCAAGCCGATCAGATTTTGCGCGGTACTGTCATGTTGCCGCATGGTACGGGAAAAGACATCCGAGTTTTGGTAATAGCGCAGGGGGGAATTGCTCAAGAGGCCGAAGATGCTGGAGCTGACTACGTTGGTGGAGCAGACCTTGTCGCAAAGATTGAGGGTGGATGGCTTGATTTCGACTTAGTCGTCGCCTCGCCTGACATGATGGGTCAGGTTGGCAAATTGGGTCGCGTCTTGGGCCCTCGGGGACTGATGCCCAATCCAAAAACAGGTACGGTTACTCGCGAAGTTGGACAGGCCGTCCGTGATGCTAAAGCTGGGCGTGTTGAATATCGAGCAGATAGCAAATCTGGCAACAATGCTCAGGCTGCTGTCGGTAAGCTTTCGTTTGAGGCAGAATCGCTCGTTGAGAACGTAAAAGCATTCACCGATGCGATAATGCGCGCGAAGCCTTCCTCGGCGAAGGGGCAGTTTGTGAATAAGTGCGTTCTATCTTCGGCTATGGGACCAGGAATTAAAATTGATCGCTCTCAGCTGGCGGCCTAAGCCGGACAGCGCTTGAGTTAAAGAGGAAATACAATGCCTACGTCGGAAAAAGTAGATAAGGTTGAAGAATTAACTGCCGCATTGTCCAGTGCTAAGGCCATTTATTTAGCTGATTTTACTGGTCTGGACGTGGCTAAAGTGACGGGCTTGCGCAATAAATTGCGCGATGCTGAAGTGGGCTATCAAGTTGTCAAAAATAGGTTGGCGAAACGGGCTGCTGCCAAGGCCGGTATCTCTGGTTTGGATGAACACTTGATTGGTCCGACAGCTATCGCTTTTACAAATGAGGACCCGATTGCCCCGGCGAAGATACTGCAAGATTTCGCTGATGAGGATGATGCCTTCTCCATAAAATTGGGCTTTATGGACGGCCAAGTTCTGTCCCCGGAAGAAATAAAAGCTCTGTCAAAACTGCCTTCGCGCGAAGAGCTGTTGGGCAAAGTCTTGGGTAGTGTTCAGAGCCCGATGTATGGTTTGGCGGGAGTACTGAATGGGCTATTGCGCAATTTGGTTGGCGTGATTGGGGCTATTGAAGAAAAACAAAAATCAGGTGATGCAGAATAAGCCTGAATTCACAAACAGATTTCGAAATTATCCGCAAATCCCTTAGGAGGTTTGGACAAATGAGTGAAGAAACGACAACCAGCGAAAAAGTTGCTGAGATCATCGAGACGATCGGCGGATTGACAGTCCTAGAACTGGCCGATTTGGTCAAGGCGTTGGAAGATAAGTTTGGCGTGTCTGCCGCCGCACCCGTCATGATGGCTGGTGGCGCAGCTCCTGCCGGTGATGGCGAGTCTGCAGCCGAAGAGAAAGATTCTTTTGACGTAATTCTTTCAGGTGCTGGTGATAAGAAGATTCAGGTCATTAAGGTCGTGCGCGAAATTACCAGCTTGGGATTGAAAGAGGCCAAGGCTATGGTTGATGAGGCACCTAAGCCTGTTAAGGAAGGTGTGAGCAAAGAAGAAGCCGAAGACCTTCAGAATCGCCTGCAAGAAGCTGGTGCTACGGTTGAGATTAAGTAGAGGGTTTATTCTTAGGCACTTTCATTGATTTTTCCCGTATATATTTTGCATTTTGCGGTAATTAGTTAAAGCTCATGGTTCGCCAGCTTTTCTTTTCACTGAGAGGTTGGGGTCTCCGTGAGCTTTTGCCTTAACTAGCAATGAGGAGTTTTGACTTTGGCCAAGACTGATGGCAGTATTGAGAGGCACTCTTTCGGTAAGATTAAAGAGGTTGTGGAGATGCCGAATTTGCTCTCGGTGCAGATCGACTCCTATCAGGAATTTCTGCAACTTGATATAGCACCAAAGCGGCGTCAGCGCAGAGGATTGAATCTAGTTTTTGAGAGTGTTTTTCCCGTTTCAGACACACACGGTATCTTTTCGCTAGATTACGTGGATTACTCTATAGGTAACCCGCGCTATAGTGAGGAAGAATGTCGCGAGCGAGGTATGACTTTCGCTGCACCACTACGCGCTACTCTGCGTTTGGTTACTCGGGATAAAGATAGCCCTGATAAACCAGTAAAAGACATTGTTGAGCAGTCTGTATTTTTGGGCGAGCTGCCGCTTATGACAAATCAAGGCACGTTCATCATCAATGGCGCCGAACGTGTAGTGGTGAGTCAGTTACATCGGTCGCCCGGCGTCTTTTTTGATGAAACAGTGCACCCTAACGGCAAAGATCTCTATTCAGCTCGCATTTTGCCGGCTAAAGGTCCGTGGCTCGAGTTCAGCATGGATATAAACGACATCATGTACGTTCATATAGACCGACGTCGCAAGCTGCCGGTAACGCTCCTTCTTAAGGCGCTGGGTTTCTCCAAAGATGGAGAAGTTCTAAGCCTTTTCCGCGACGACGTCGAAGTTTCCGTCGATGAAGAGTTGGCCGGTCGTCATAATTCAGGGAGTGATGTGATCAACAAGAGCACCGGTGAAGTCATACTTGAGGCACATGACCTAATTACCGATGAGAACGTTGCGGCACTTCAGGAAGCCGGTATTAAGAAAATCTCTGTGCTGGTTGCTCCGCAAGGCAACGATCCGGGCATCATGGAGAATACGCTTAATAAAGATCCGAGTGAAGGTGAGGAAGACGCTTTAACGCGTGTTTACAACCTGCTTCGTCCCGGTGATCCCCCTAATATTGAAACAGCACGCGGCCTGCTTGAACGGCTTTTCTTTCAACCTAAACGCTATAACTTGGGTGACGTTGGGCGGTATCGCATCAACCGGCGGTTAGATGTCGGCATTCCCTTTGAGAGCACTATTTTGTATATGGAGGATTTCCTCTCAATTATTCGCTATCTCATGGGATTGCGTGTTGGACAGGGCAACACCGACGATATAGATCATCTCGGTAACCGCCGCGTGCGTTTAGTGGGTGAGTTGCTGGCCAACCAATTCAGCATAGGCTTAACGCGTATGTCGCGCACTATTCGTGAGCGAATGAGTTTACGCGATGAGGATCAGGTAACTCCACATGACTTGGTTAATGCACGCACTGTTTCAACGGTTGTCCAGGCGTTTTTTGGTTCCAGTCAGCTGTCGCAATTCATGCAGCAGACCAACCCGCTAGACGAACTCACACACAAGCGCCGTTTGAGTGCTTTAGGTCCGGGTGGACTAAGCCGCGATCGAGCTGGTTTTGAAGTGCGGGATGTACATTACACGCATTACGGTCGTATCTGTCCCATTGAGACGCCTGAGGGGCCAAATATTGGCCTAATTTCCTCGCTAAGCACGTATGCTCGTGTAAACGCATTCGGCTTTTTGGAAACGCCTTACCGCAGGGTCATTAATGGACGGGTTTCAAACGAAATAGAGTTTCTTACGGCAGCCGAAGAGGACAAATACACCATTGCCCAAGCGAATGCACCTATTGACGAGAAAGGTAATTTCGTCAATCCACTTGTAAAAGCGCGTCGTCGCGATGACTATCCAATGGTCACGCCTGACGAGCTAGAATACATGGATGTGTCGCCCAAGCAGTTGGTTAGTGCCGCAGCTGCGCTAATTCCATTTCTTGAACACGATGATGCTAACCGTGCGCTGATGGGTTCGAACATGCAGCGCCAAGCGGTGCCTCTACTTTTCACGCAGGCTCCTTTTGTCGGGACGGGTATGGAAAGCAAAGTCGCTCGTGATTCAGGTGCAGTAATTGTTGCCCGGAATCCGGGTCAGGTTGTCAGTGTGAGCGCAAATCGTGTCGTCGTTCAGCGCGATAAGAAACACAGCACGCCGTTGACTCCATTGGATATTGCTGACACCGACGAGTATAAGCTCACAAAATTTGCCCGTTCTAATCAAGATTGCTGTATCAACCAGCGGCCATTGGTCAAAGTTGGGGATACGGTTGACAAGGGCGAGCCGCTTGCCGATGGGGCTGCTACCGAACGTGGAGACCTTGCACTTGGTATGAATGTACGTGTCGCATTTATGCCTTGGAATGGTTATAACTTTGAAGATGCCATAATAATTAGCGAGCGGTTGCTGAAGCGCGATGTATTCACCTCAATTCACATAGAAGAATTCGAATTGCAGGTGCGCGATACCAAGCGCGGTCAGGAGGAAATAACGCGCGAGATTCCCAATGTGAGTGAGACCGCTATTCGCAATATCGATGATGAAGGAATTATACGAGTTGGTGCCGAAGTGGGCCCCGGCGACATTTTGGTCGGTAAGGTTACTCCTAAGGGTGAGAGCGAACTTTCTCCTGAAGAGCGTTTACTGAGAGCCATTTTCGGTGAAAAGGCTGGAGACGTCAGAGATGCCTCGCTTAAAGCACCTCCGGGCATGGAGGGTGTTGTGATTGATCGCAAGGTTTTTTCTCGGAAGGAGAGGAGTGAAGGATCTCGCCGTAAAGAAAAAAACGCGATTGCTGATATAGAAACTGAGGCAGAGAGCAAAAAAGAGCGCCTTTTAAACGAGCGTAATCAGATGTTGGTCGACATAGTTGGTGATCGAAAGCTGGGGCGTTTGCGTTCACTGGAAGACGACAGTGTTGTTGTTCGTGAAGGCACTCAAATGAGCGAACGCCTTTTAGAACGCATTGATTTTACTTCAGTCGCTCCGGATGACGGTTGGACTGGAGAAGATGACGTCGACGCGCGTGTTGATCAACTATTGCGATATGCCGGTGAACAGCTACAACTGGTAGACGAGCAGAAAGAGCGCGATATTGAGCGTCTAACGCGCGGTGATGAGTTGCCGCCTGGTATTGCTCAGCTTGTCAAGGTGTACGTGGCTAAGAAGCGCAAGCTGTCAGTTGGGGATAAGATGGCTGGCCGTCACGGTAACAAAGGCGTTGTCGCCCACATCGCCCCCGAAGAAGATATGCCATTTGGAGAGGACGGCAGGCCAGTCGATATCGTACTCAACCCGCTTGGTGTGCCGTCGCGTATGAATCTCGGCCAGATTTTTGAAACGCACTTGGGTATGGCAGCTAGTGCCCTAGGAATGCATGTCTCTACGCCCGTCTTTGATGGTGCTGAGCTGAGCGAGGTGAAAGGGCTTTTAAAAGATGCGGGTTTAGCCGAAGACGGTAAGCAGGTGCTGTATGATGGCCGAACGGGAGACAAGCTAGACAAGCGCGTCACTGTCGGCTATATATACATGCTCAAGCTGTCACACCTCGTGGCGGACAAAATCCACGCTCGTTCAATAGGCCCGTATTCACTAGTCACCCAGCAGCCGCTGGGCGGAAAAGCGCAGTTTGGCGGCCAGCGCTTTGGCGAGATGGAAGTTTGGGCTCTGGAAGCATACGGTGCGGCTTATACGCTGCAAGAAATGTTGACGGTTAAATCTGATGACGTAGCAGGTAGGTCAAAGATATACGAAGCAATCGTCAAGGGAGATAACCCGCCTGAGCCGGGCATACCCGAATCGTTTAACGTCTTGGTTAAAGAACTTCAGAGCCTATGCCTGGACGTCATACTGGAAGACAGCAGACTCATTGAAACTTACTAATCTGAGCGGATCCGCAAAGGTCTATACGCAAAGGGGGCTGATGTGTTAAAGACCGCTAGTGCATCAAGAAAACCAACAGATTTTGACTCGATTCGCATCCAATTGGCTTCGCCCGATACCATTCGGGCTTGGTCACATGGGGAAGTGACAAAACCCGAGACTATCAATTACCGTTCTTTTAAGCCAGAACGCGATGGTTTGTTTTGCGAACGTATATTTGGTCCAGTAAAAGACTGGAATTGCCACTGCGGCAAATACAAGGGCATTCGCTATCGGGGTGTCGTATGCGATCGCTGTGGTGTTGAGGTTACGCAGGCGAAAGTTCGTCGCGAGCGCCTCGGTCATATTGAACTGGCTGTACCGGTATCTCACATCTGGTATTTTAAGTCACTACCTTCTCGAATTGGCGCGCTGCTCGATATATCGATGCGTAATCTGGAGCGTGTTCTCTACTACGAATCCTATGTTGTATCCGACCCCAAAGATGCACCAGATGTCGAGCGTTTTCAGCTTCTCACTGAAGAAGAACTGATCGATTTACAGGAAGAAGGATATGATCCTGAGGTTGATATGGGGGCGCCGGCAGTAATGAACCTGCTAGCCGAGATTGACATTGAAGAGCTCTCTGCTGAACTGCGTACGCAAGTGCGTATGGAAACCTCTGTTCAGAGGAAACAGGAAGCGTTAAAGCGTCTCAAGGTGGTTGAAGCATTCCGTCAGTCTGAGAATCGTCCCGAATGGATGATCTTGGACAACATTCCAATAATCCCACCCGACTTACGCCCGCTTGTACCACTGGAAGGTGGGCGATTTGCTACTTCGGATTTGAACGACCTATACCGTCGGGTCATCAACCGTAACAATAGGCTAAAAAAGCTGATTCAAATCAAGGCGCCCGAAGTCATTTTGCGCAATGAGAAGCGCATGTTGCAGGAGGCTGTCGATGCCCTGTTCGACAACGGTCGCCGGTCGCGTGCGGTGCGAGGAGACGGAAATCGGTCTCTCAAATCTTTGAGTGACTTGCTGAAGGGTAAGCAAGGCCGTTTTCGTCAAAACCTGTTGGGTAAGCGTGTCGATTATTCGGGGCGCTCGGTTATTGTGGTGGGGCCCGAACTGAAACTGCATCAGTGTGGTTTACCTAAAAGCATGGCGCTAGAGCTCTTTAAGCCATTCGTAATCAAAAAGCTTGAAGAGAAAGGCCTGGTTCAAACCGTTAAAAGTGCTAAAAAACTGGTCGAGCGTGAGCGTCCTGAAGTCTGGGATATTCTCGAGGAGATTATCCAAGACCACTGCGTTATGTTGAACAGGGCTCCGACTCTGCACCGACTCGGTATTCAGGCTTTTCAGCCGAGCCTCGTAGAGGGCAAGGCGATTCGCTTGCACCCCTTGGTTTGTGCCGCATTTAACGCAGATTTTGACGGAGATCAGATGGCGGTGCACGTTCCGCTGTCATTTGAAGCGCAGATTGAAGCGCGCCTGCTCATGCTTGCAGCAAACAATATCTTAAAACCGGCTGATGGCGAGCCGGTTATCATGGATAACCCGCAAGATATTGTGCTGGGTTGCTACTACTTAACTAAGGTGCGTTTCAGCGAAGAGGGGAAAGAAGAGCGTTGCTTCGCCAACGTGTTGGATGCTCGTTCAGCTTACGAATCGGATGGTATTACCTTACATCAGCCAATTAAAGTGCGCATTGAAGGTGAAATCATCGATACGACCGTTGGCAGACTGATTTTCAATGAAGTGCTTCCGTCTGATATGGGCTTTATCAACCGTACTATCGACAAGGGTGACATCAAAAAGATCACTGCCGATGTGCACCGATTGCTAGGAAATCGTCGGACTGCCGAATTTGTAGATAACTTGAAGCGTGTCGGCTATAACTATGCAACGATGGCAGGCATAACTATATCAATTGATGATGTAGTCGTGCCTGATTCAAAGACGGATCTCATAGACGAAGCTTTAGGAGAAGTCGAAAAGATTCGCGATCAGTTCGCCAATGGTATAATAACTGATGGAGAGCGCTATAACAAGATAATAGACGTATGGACGCGTGCTACTTCAAGCGTCTCTCGTGCCGTGCAGGGGACCCTCGAAGCGGCCGAGGAAGGTTTCAACTCTGTCTACATAATGAAAGATTCCGGTGCTCGCGGTAGTGAAGACCAGATCAAGCAGTTGGGTGGTATGCGAGGCTTAATGAACAAGCCTCAGAAAAAGCTGACAGGTGCCGTTGGTGAAATTATTGAGACGCCGATTATCGCTTCTTTTAAGGAGGGACTTTCGGTGTTGGAGTACTTTATCTCAACCCACGGAGCGCGTAAGGGGCTGGCGGATACGGCATTGAAAACCGCCGAAGCCGGTTATTTAACGCGCCGAATGGTGGATGTTGCTCAAGACGTCGTTATAAGCGAAATCGACTGTGGCACGAGCCAAGGCTTGTGGGTCGGAGCTTTAAAGGATGGCGAGGAAGTCATTCAGCCTTTGGCTGATCGAATCGTTGGTCGCGTATTGCAGGAAGACGTTGTTGACGCGAACGGTGAGGTCGTTATGAAGGTCGGTCAACTACTGGAAGAGGCTGATGCGCATCGTATCTCTCAGGCTGAAGACGTAGAAGAAGTGCAGATTCGGTCTGTGTTAACCTGTGAGTCGGACCGCGGTGTGTGTGCCAACTGCTATGGTCGTAACATGGCGACGGGCCAGCTGGTAAATATTGGCGAAGCGGTAGGCGTCGTTGCTGCACAGAGTATCGGAGAACCGGGTACGCAGCTCACGTTGAGGACATTTCACATAGGTGGCACTGCTAGTCGCATCGCCGAAAATTCGCAGATTTTAGCGCGCCGAGTCGGATCTGTTAACTTTGTCGATGTCGATACAGTAGAGAATCCCGACTTAGGAACTACCGTGTTGGGACGCAATGGCGAGATCGAGCTACTCGACGAACAAAATCGCGTCCGTTCACGGATTGTTGTTCCGTATGGTGCTTTACTCAAAGTTGTAGATGGGCAAGATGTCGAATCGGATTCTGTGCTGTATGAGTGGGATCCCTACAGTAACGTAATCGTCTCTGACCGTTCGGGTTCAGTTCGCTTTGTCGATATTATCGACGGCGTCACAATGCGTGAGGAATTTGAGGAAACTACGGGGATGAGTACGCGTACGATTGTTGAGCAGCGCGATCGCACCTTGAACCCACTCATTGAGATTTCTAGCGATGAGCGAGGGACGCGCTCTTACCACATTCCCGTTGGGGCTCGTTTATTAGTTTCGGATGATTCTGATATCCAACCTGGCCAAGTGCTTGTTAAAATCCCCCGTGAACGTTCGAAAACGCGAGATATCACGGGTGGTTTGCCGCGTGTCGCAGAACTATTTGAAGCTCGTAGACCTAAAGAGCCCGCTGTTATTTCTGAGATTGACGGAACGGTTCGTTTCGGTGGCATAGTTCGAGGCAATCGCGAATTGATCGTAACGTCCATTGATGAAGAAGAGAAGAAATATCTTGTGCCATATGGGAAGCACTTGAGAGTGCACGAGGGGGATCGGGTTGTAGCAGGTGAACGGCTATCAGAAGGTTCGGTCAATCCTCACGATATTCTGAAAGTTCAAGGCACGAACAAAGTTCAAGAATACTTGGTGAACGAGATCCAGGATGTGTATCGCTTGCAGGCTGTAGAGATTAATGATAAGCACATTGAAACGATTGTTCGTCAGATGCTACAGAAGGTGAAGATTATTGATCCGGGTGATACCAACTTCCTCGAAGGTGAAGAGGTTGATAAAATTCGTTTTAATAAAGAGAACGAGAAGGTCCTTGGTGAAGGTGGAGATCCTGCAACCTGTCAGCCCATATTGCTCGGTATCACACGGGCTTCTTTGCGGACAGATAGTTTCATATCTGCTGCCTCTTTCCAAGAAACAACGCGTGTGCTTACAGAAGCGGCGGTGCAGGGGAAAGTCGATCACCTGCGTGGCTTGAAGGAAAATGTTATTATAGGGCGGCTCATTCCTGCAGGTACGGGATCGGACATTTATCGCGGTGCCGATTACGAAGATCTGGTTGGTTCAGGTAATGAAGAAGTCGAAGTTTCCGGAGACGGTGAAGGAGTTGTTACCAGTGAAGAAACAGGTGTTCTTGACGAATAAAGTATTGACAGTTATTTGATATGCGTTTAACTTTTGTGTTTGCTGTTTATGCGCAATTAAGGGAGAAAAAAGTCTTTGCCAACAATTAGCCAACTGGTCCGAAAAGGCCGAAGCAATACGCTGAAAAAGACCGATGCGCCGGCGCTTGAAAGCTGCCCGCAACGTCGTGGTGTTTGCACGCGTGTTTTCACGACAACGCCTAAAAAACCTAATTCTGCCCTACGCAAAATGGCGCGCGTAAGACTCACCACTGGCATTGAAGTAACCGCCTATGTTCCCGGTGAGGGACACACGTTGCAAGAGCACTCTATCGTCTTGGTTAGAGGTGGTCGAGTCAAAGACTGTCCAGGTGTTCGCTACCATATTGTGCGTGGCGTTTTGGACGCAACCGGCGTAGCTGATCGCAAACAAGGGCGCTCGAAGTATGGCGCTCGCAGACCGGATAAGGGCTGATAAGAGGGGATTATGTCGCGTCGTAAAAAAGCTATTAAGCGCAAGTTACTGCCGGATCCAAAGTTCAATAATGTGTTGGCTGCTCGCTTTATAAACTCCTTAATGAAGCAGGGTAAGCGCAGCGTAGCCGAGCGCATCTTCTATCTTGCCATTGACTTGGTGGAAGAGCGCGCGGGTCAAGATGCTATTGATATTTTCCAGAAGGCTTTGGAGAACGCCAAACCTATGGTGATGGTCAAATCACGTCGCGTGGGTGGTCAAACTTACCAAGTCCCAGTAGAGGTTCGCCCCGATGAACGTACTGCTCGCTCTATCCGTTGGTTGATACGTTTTGCCCGTGAGCGTTCTGAGCGGACGATGGCCGAGCGTTTGGCAAATGAATTTATTGCAGCTTCCAGGGGGGAGGGGGGCGCCGTCCGAATGCGTGACGACGTTCACCGCATGGCAGAAGCTAATAAAGCTTTTGCTCACTACAGATTTTAAAGAGGCGACTAGAGAAGATGGCACGTCAGTTTTCACTTGAAAGAACCCGTAATATCGGCATTGCTGCTCACATTGACGCAGGCAAGACGACGACGACGGAACGCATTCTGTATTATACAGGGCGATTGCATCGGATGGGTGAGGTTCATGAGGGCACTGCAACCATGGACTGGATGGAGCAGGAAAGGGAGCGCGGGATAACGATAACATCCGCCGCAACGGCCTGTGAGTGGAACGATCATCGAGTAAATATTATCGACACACCTGGACACGTTGACTTTACTGCTGAGGTTGAGCGGTCTCTGCGCGTTTTGGATGGTGCTGTTGGCGTTTTTTGTGCTGTGGGAGGTGTTGAACCTCAATCGGAGACGGTATGGCGACAAGCCGACAAGTATGGAGTGCCAAGGATTGCTTTTGTAAATAAGATGGACCGTAGTGGGGCAGACTTCTACAATGTCCTAGAGATGTTGGAAGAGCGTCTACGCAGCAACTTTGTTCCCATTCAGTTGCCCATTGGAGCTGGTGAGACGTTCAATGGCATGGTTGATCTGATCGAAATGATAGCAGTCACCTTTGAGGAATCATCACAGGGGTCTACTTTCGTTGAGGGAGAGATTCCAGAAGACTTGATGCCTCAGGCTTTAGAATATCGCGAAAAGATGCTTGATGCTGTTGCTGAATTTGATGACGGACTGTTGGAGAAATTTCTTGAGGGTGAAGAAATTAGTCCTGAAGAGATTCGTTCGGCATTGCGTCAAGCGACAGTTTCACTGAAAGCCGTCCCTGTTGCCTGCGGTAGTGCGTATAAGTACAAGGGCGTTCAGCGGTTGCTAGATGCGGTAATTTACTATTTGCCCTCTCCTGCTGACATTGGAGAGACGCATGGTACGCTTCCCAACTCCGAGGACGAAACTGTTCGTGCGACAGACGATGGTGCGCCTTTTTCAGCCTTGGCTTTTAAGGTCATGACAGATCCATTTGTTGGGCGCTTGACGTTTGCACGTATATACTCCGGAGTGGTTGAGGCGGGTTCGTATGTGTATAATGTCATGACTGAAAAGAGAGAGCGGGTTTCTCGTTTAGTAGAAATGCATGCAAACGACCGGACAGAGTTAAAGCAAGCTTATGCAGGTGACATTGTTGCCCTTGTTGGGCTAAAGGACACGACTACGGGCGATACGCTTTGCGACGAGAAAAACCCGATAGTTCTTGAAAAGATTGAGTTTGCAGAGCCCGTTATACACGTGGCGATAGAGCCCAAGACGCGTGCGGATCAAGAGCAGCTACATATCGCTCTTGCTAAGTTGAGTGAAGAAGATCCCACGTTTAGGGTGAGAGTCGACGATGAGACTGGACAGACTGTTATGTCTGGTATGGGCGAATTGCATTTGGAAATTCTTGTAGATCGTCTTTTTCGCGAGTTTAAGGTTGAAGCCAACGTTGGCCAACCGCAAGTCGCTTATAAGGAAGGGCTTCGCAATCCTGCTCACGGTACGGGTCGTTTCGTCCGTCAGTCTGGTGGGCGCGGTCAGTTTGGGCACGTCGAACTGGAGATTGAGCCCGGCGAACCGGGAACGGGACTTGTCTTTGAGTCTAAAGTCGTTGGTGGCAATGTTCCACGTGAGTTTGTTAAACCCGCACACGATGGCATTGCTGAAGCGATGACTACGGGGCCTGTTGCTGGCTATCCAATTGAAGACGTTAAGGTGACGCTCGTCGACGGATCTTCGCATGCTGTCGACTCTTCGGAAATGGCGTTTAAAGTTGCTGGTTCAATGGGTTTTAAGGACGGGGCTTCGAAGTCTGATCCCTATCTCATGGAGCCCATTATGGATTTGGAAGTAGTTGTTCCCGAGCAATACTTGGGCGATGTCATGGGTGACCTAAATTCTCACCGTGGCGAGGTGCAAGGTATGAATCCGCGTTCGGATGCTCAGGTTATTAAGGCTTTCATTCCGTTGAGTGAGACATTTGGATACGCAACGCGTTTGCGTTCCCTGACTCAGGGACGCGCAGTATTTACTTTGCAGTTTGCTAAGTACAGCGAAGTCCCTCGGAGTGTAACTGAGGCGATTATCGCCAAAGTCAACGGAAAAGACAACTAGCGTAGAGCTATTAACTTATAAGGAGAGGATTGGAGAAATGGCCAAGGAACAATTTGAGCGCAATAAGCCTCACGTTAACATCGGTACGATCGGCCACGTCGACCACGGCAAAACCACCCTCACTGCGGCCATTACGAATCATTTGGCTAGCAAGGGTTTGGCTCAGGCTAAAGGCATTGATGAGATTGATAATGCACCAGAAGAAAAGGCGCGTGGGGTAACAATCAATGTTTCTCATCAGGAGTATGAGACGGAGAATCGTCACTACGCTCACGTTGACTGTCCTGGTCACGCCGACTACATAAAGAACATGATAACTGGTGCAGCGCAGATGGATGGCGCTATACTGGTCGTTAGCGCTGCTGATGGCCCCATGATTCAAACACGTGAGCATATCTTGCTCGCACGTCAGGTTAACGTACCCCGTATTTGTGTCTTTCTGAACAAAGTCGATCAGGTCGATGACGAGGAATTGCTCGATTTAGTTGAGTTAGAGACCCGTGAATTGCTGAGCGAATACGGCTTTGAAGGAGACGATACGCCCGTTGTTCGAGGTTCGGCCTTGGCCGCCGTTGAAGGGAATGACGGGCCTACGGGGACGGGTTCCATTGACGAACTCATGGCTAGCGTCGACGAGTGGATTCCGCTTCCCGATCGTCCCGTTGATCAACCTTTCTTGATGCCGATTGAGGATGTTTTCAGTATCTCTGGTCGCGGCACGGTGGGTACTGGCCGCGTAGAACGTGGCATTATCAAAGTGAGTGAAGAGGTTGAGGTCGTTGGTATACGCGAGACTCGCAAAACGACAATTACAGGCGTCGAAATGTTCCGTAAATTGCTCGATGAAGGTCAGGCAGGGGACAACGTTGGTTTGCTATTCCGTGGTGTAGAAAAAGAGGAACTGTTGCGTGGTATGGTTGTGTGTAAGCCGGGTTCGATTACGCCTCACACCAAATTTAAGGCCGAGGTTTATGTATTGACTAACAAAGAGGGTGGCCGTGAAAAGCCCTTTTTCTCTGGCTACCGCCCGCAGTTTTTCTTCCGTACAACGGACGTTACCGGCACGATCGCTTTGCCAGAGGGAACCGAGATGGTTATGCCTGGCGACAACGTTACCATGGAAGTGGATTTAATTCAGCCCATTGCCGTTGAAGCGAACTTGCGCTTTGCTATCCGCGAAGGCGGTCGCACAATCGGCTCGGGTGTAGTCACCGAGATCATCGAGTAATTAACTCTGGGAGACACGCCAAGTGGCTGTTGATAGAATTCGCATTCGTCTAAAAGCATATGATCATGCGGCTTTGGACAGGTCCGTGGATGAAATAGTACAGACGGTAAAGCGTAGCGGGGCTCGCATTGCGGGTCCCGTGCCGCTGCCGACTTCGCGTAGTATTTACACCGTGTTGCGTTCGCCTCACGTTGATAAAAAGTCGCGCGAGCAGTTCGAAACGCGCGTTCACAAGCGTTTAATCGACATTTACGATTCAACGCCGCAGACTGTGGATGCGCTCATGAAGTTGGATTTGCCTGCTGGTATTGGCATAGACATTAAGGTTTGATGGGCATGGGGACACAGGTAGAGATTCTTACGATGCAAGGCAAATCAAACGGCACGGTAGACTTGCCGGACGATTTGTTTGCCGCTGAAATATCCGAGTACTCTCTTTATCGCGCAGTAGTTACCTACGAGTCAAACCAGCGGCAAGGGACGGCTAAGGTTAAGACGCGATCTGAGGTTGCTCGGACTAGTAAGAAACACCATCGTCAGAAGGGTACGGGTGGGGCGCGTAGGGGCTCTAACCGTTCTCCTCTTATAAGAGGTGGTGGTGTTGCTTTTGGGCCTGAGCCACGTTCGTATTATGCAAAGTTGCCCAAGGCCTTGAAGCGCTTGGCCTTTCGCTCTGCCTTGACACTCAAAAATACGGATGGACAGATAAGAGTTATCGAAGATTTTGATTTCGAACAGCCGAGCACCAAGTCATTCAAGGACATAATTGACGCCTGTGGTCTTGATGGCCAAAAAGTGTTGTTCATAACGCCTGAAAATGCCAACGTGTTGGTAAGGTCGAGCCGCAATATCCAGCGAGTAAGCATGACGCATGTCGGTTCTTTGGGTACGTATGACGTCATCTCAGCGGATGTTGTGCTTTTCACTCGTCAGGCATTGGACAAACTCGTAGAGCATCACGTCTCGGAAGAGGACTAGGAGAATTTAAAGTGAGCAACCCTCGCTCGATCATACAAAAACCGGTTATCACCGAGAAGGCTACAATCCTACGCGAAGGTAACAAATATGCATTTCGTGTTGATTCCAAAGCCAACAAGGTTCAAATCCGGCAGGCTATCGAAAGTATTTTCGATGTAAAAGTAGAGTCGGTTCGGACGATTAAAGTGCCGAGTAAACCAAAGAGACAGGGCCTTTATGCTGGGCGCCGTGCAGGCTGGAAGAAAGCCTACGTTACGCTTAGGGCTGGTGACTCGATTGACGTCGTTGAAAACGTATAGGTTGATTTAATATGCCAGTTAAGAAGTTTCGCCCCGTAACGCCGACGCTCCGTTATAAGACCGTTAATTCTTTTGATGAGGTAAGCGTAGATAAACCGCAAAAAGCGTTATTGCGTGGTGCGGTGAGCAGATCCGGTGGGCGCAATAATCAGGGACGAATGACTATGCGGCGCCGCGGCGGCGGGCATAAGCGCCGCTATCGCGTGATTGACTTCAAGCGAAACAAGCTTGGAGTTCCTGGTAAGGTCGCTTCGATTGAGTATGATCCAAATCGCTCATCATTCATCGCCTTAGTTGTTTACGTCGATGGTGATAAAAGGTACATCCTCGCCCCAGCTGGTCTAACGGTAGGTGCCGATATCGTTGCTGGTTCAGATGCCCCTATAAGCGTGGGAAATGCGATGCCCTTACTCAACGTTCCTCTAGGGTCGACCATACATAACGTTGAGCTTCAACCTGGAGCTGGTGGTCAGCTTGCCCGTAGTGCAGGGGCTGAAGTCCAACTGCTCGGTCGAGGTGAAAACGGTCGTGCTCAACTGCGTCTGCCCTCAGGTGAAGTTAGAGAAGTCGCCGTCCAGTGTATGGCGACTTTGGGACAGGTCGGTAATGTCGAACATGGGAATGTGGTGTTGGGTAAGGCCGGACGCTCTCGCTGGTTAGGGCGTCGGCCCAAGGTTCGCGGAGTCGTTATGAATCCGGTTGACCACCCTCACGGTGGTGGAGAAGGTAAGACTTCGGGTGGCCGTCATCCGGTGACCCCTTGGGGTAAGCCCACTAAGGGATATAAAACGCGTAAGCACAAGAACCGTTCTGACGCAATGATATTGCGTCGGCGCAACTCGAAGTAGAAGGAGTGAGCTGATAGATGCCAAGGTCGGTTAAAAAAGGCCCGTTCATTGATGCCCATCTGGAGAAAAAAGTAGAGGAGCTCAATCGCACGGGCAGTAAGCGAGTAGTAAAGACGTGGTCGCGCCGCTCCACGATTACTCCGGATTTCGTTGGTCATACGTTGGCCGTACACAATGGTAATAAGTTCATTCCGGTTTATGTGACCGAGAATATGGTTGGCCACAAACTTGGTGAGTTTGCACCGACTCGCACTTTTCGCGGGCACGGTGGAATGCTCACGGAACGCGGCAGCCGAGTGCGCTAAAGGAATCAGGTATTAGAATTATGGAAGCAAAAGCAATATTGAAGCAAGTTGGCATACCTGCTACCAAAATGCGCCAATTGATTGATCTAGTACGGGGTAAGCCTGTTGAAGAGGCATTGACAATACTGCGCTTCTCACCCCGTCCAGTAGCTCGTGATGTTGAGAAAACGCTGCGGTCGGCCATTTCCAATGGGATTAATCAAGACGAAGAAAATCCAGTGGATGCTGAAGATCTCTACGTTAAGGCTATTTATGCCGACGAAGGCCGAGATCTCAAGCGTATACGCCCCCGCGCTCGCGGTTCGGCTGATCGCATTCGCAAACGCCACTGTCATCTTACCGTGGTCGTCAGCGACCAGGTCAACTAAGGGAGCTTTTTTTGGGACAAAAAACACACCCATACGGCTTTCGGCTTGGTGTTATTAAGGGTTGGCGATCCAATTGGTTTGCCGAAAAAGACTTTGCCGAACTTTTGAACGAAGATCAAATGCTGCGGCGATACGTCAAGCAGCGTCTCCTAAGAGCAGGAGTTTCTCGCATAAATATAGAGCGGCAGCCCAAGCGAGTTACCGTTGAGGTTCACACGGCACGTCCTGGTATTGCTATCGGCCGTCGCGGCGCTGAAGTTGATAAACTGCGAGATGAGTTGAAGCAACTCACGGGTAAAGACGTGTCACTAAACATTCAGGAAGTTAAAAAACCCGAACTTGACGCGCAGTTGGTCGCCGATAACTTGGCGCGCCAGTTGGAACAGCGTGTTTCTTTCCGCCGAGCTATGAAAAAGTCGGTAGCTTCCTCTATGCGAATGGGCGCAGAGGGTATACGCATCGCATGTTCAGGGCGTATTGGCGGATCTGAGATGGGACGCCGTGAGCGGTCTGAGCCGGCTGGTCGTGTTCCGTTGCACACGTTACGTGCAGACATCGATTACGCTCAGTCGACCGCCTACACCGTTTCGGGAACAGTTGGCGTCAAAGTGTGGATTTGCCATGGTGAAGTTGTGGCAGATGCTGGATCCAGCAATCAGGCATAGAGAGAATTAAAGGGATCTTTTACCATGTTAATGCCCAAAAAAGCAAAATGGAGAAAGCAGTCTCGAGGCCGCATGCGCGGCCAGACCAAGGGAGGCGATATGGTTTCCTTTGGCGAGTACGGCTTGAAGGCGCTTGAGCCGGGGTGGATAACAAGTCGGCAAATCGAGGCCGTTCGTGTCACAATCAGTAGGACCATGAGTAGGACCGGAAAGATGTGGATCCGCGTTTTTCCTGACAAACCTATTACAAAGAAGCCGGCTGAAACACGCATGGGTAAGGGAAAAGGTGCACCCGAAGGTTGGGTTGCCGTAGTCAAGCCCGGTCGCGTAATGTTTGAGCTTTCTGGTGTGCCAGTTGAATTGGCGAAGGAAGCTTTCCGAAAAGCGGGTCACAAGTTGCCCATTAAAACCAAATTCGTAGAGCGGGTGGCATAGTTATGAAGGCTAGTGAACTGCGTGGCTTAAACGCGGAAGATGCAAAGATCAAACTGGAAGAGCTCGAAGAAGAAGCGTTTAATCTGCGTTTCCAGCACGTCTCCGGCCAGTTGACCAGCCCAATACGCCTGCGTCAGGTTCGACGCGATATTGCGCGTGTTCGTACGCTGATGCGCGAGCGCGATTTACAGCAGCAAAGCCTGCCCGGGGGAGAGTCGTAAGCAATGTCCGAAAAAACAATAGAACGCCGTACCGCAGAGGGGCGGGTTTTAAAAGCAAGTAATTTGAAAACGCGCGTGATTGCAGTGGAGCAGCGTATTGCTCACCCCTTATATGGACGTGTCATCCGTCGCACTGCTAAGTTCGTCGCTCACGATGAACAAAATGAGTCGAATGTTGGAGATTTAGTTCGGATTGAAGAATGTCGTCCCATGAGTCGGACCAAGCGTTGGCGTCTGATTGAAATCATGGAGCGGAACGCGGATCAGGAATAAATGATACACGAATATACTATAGTTAAGATGGCAGATAATGCTGGGGCGCGCACTGCTAAGTGCATCCGGGTACTCGGTGGCACTCGCAAGCGTTATGCTTCAGTTGGTGATATCATTGTGGTTGCAGTGCACAATGTGATACCTAACGGTCCTTTAGAGGAGGGCCAAGTGGCCAAGGCGGTGGTTGTTCGAACAAAGAAAGAATACCGTCGTCCTGATGGATCTTACATCCGGTTTGATGAGAACGCAGCTGTTTTGATCAATGACGAAAAGGAACCACGTGGGACCCGTATTTTCGGCCCAGTTGCGAGAGAATTGCGTGACAAACAGTACATGCGCATCGTTTCGCTAGCGCCAGAAGTTGTCTAAACTGCTGCAGTGTGAACAGAGGACATAAATGAATATTAAAAAAGGTGATACGGTTCAGGTTGTGAGCGGTAACGACAAAGGGCGCCGTTCGACCGTTTTAGCCGTGATAAAGGAAAAGAATAGAGTCATTGTTGAGGGCGTTAACATGCGTAAACATCATTCACGTCCTTCTTCGAGAGATCCTCAAGGTGGAATCGTCGAACGGGAAGCACCGATTCACCTCTCAAATGTGATGGTAGTGTGTCCCAAGACTGATCTGCCCACGCGGATTCGTCATAAGAAGCTCGATAATGGAAAAAACGTACGCGTCTCTGCCCGTAGTGGCGAGATGATTGATTCGCAGTAGAAAGAGCCGTCATGAGCGAGCCCAGATTAAAAGCATTATACAAAAAAGAAATTAAGTCGCAGTTGTTAGAAAGCTTTTCTTACAGCAACGTTATGCAGGTGCCCACAGTCGACAAAGTTGTAATTAACATGGGAGTTGGTGAGTCTGTAGGTGAACCTAAAGCTCTTGAGAATGCGGTTAGTGAGATGACAGCTATAGCAGGACAAAAACCTGCGCTGCGCCATGCCAAGAAGGCCATTTCAAATTTCAAGCTTCGTGAAGGAGTGCCCATTGGATGTATGGTTACTTTACGAGGTAATCGGATGTATGAGTTTCTCGACAGGTTGATAACGCTTGCTCTTCCGCAAGTGCGAGATTTTCGTGGCGTACCCACCAAAAGTTTCGATGGTCGTGGTAACTACAACTTAGGAATCAAAGAGCAGATTATATTTCCCGAAATCGATTTCGACAGAATTGATCATATTCGTGGGATGAATATAACAATCGTTACTTCGGCTCAGACCGATGAAGAGGGGCGTGAATTGCTGAAGTCGTTCGGCATGCCCTTCGGCAATTAATGTTGGGAGAATTGGTGAATGCCTAAAAAGTCTATGATAGCCAAAGCGCGTCGCACGCCAAAGTTTAGCTCACGCAAGTATAATCGTTGTCAGCGTTGTGGCAGGCCGAGAGGTTATTATCGCAAGTTTGGTCTCTGTCGTATTTGTTTCCGTGAGCTCGCCTTGCGGGGCGAAATTCCCGGCGTCACTAAAGCCAGCTGGTAGGGAGAGAATCATATGAGTATGACCGATCCAGTAGCAGATATGTTGACGCGGTTGCGTAACGCTAGTCGGGCGAAGCATGAGCGCGTTGACATTCCTGCATCTAAACTAAAGAGAGAAATTGCTCGCGTTTTGGCCGAAACTCGTTTCATCGATAACTTTGCTTTCATCGAAGACGAAAAACAGGGCGTTTTGCGTCTTTATCTTCGCTATGATAGTAACAAAAAGAGCTTGATTCAGGGAATTAAACGCATTAGTCGCCCTGGATTGCGCCAATATTCTGGCAATTCTAATGTCCCGCGTGTTCGTCGTGGTCTGGGCATCGCAATTGTCTCAACGTCACAAGGCGTCATGACGGACCGAGAAGCTCGCAAAGCTGGTATCGGCGGTGAGATTCTCTGTAGCGTCTGGTAGATTGAGGAGAGGAATACGTTGTCTCGCATAGGAAAAACACCGATCGCATTGCCGCAGGGAGTTGATGTAAAAGTCGACGGTTCACATGTTGCTGTGAAAGGTCCTAAAGGGGTACTCACCGTACCATTTGTTGACGAACATATAGGTATAAACTTGGAAGGTGATACCGTACATGTCACGTGTGGTAGCCAAGAAAAAGGTGCTCGTTCCTTACATGGTCTAACACGCACCCTTATCGCAAATGCGGTTGACGGAGTGACCGAAGGGTTTAGCAAAAATTTGGACCTTTTCGGCGTGGGTTGGAGAGCAGAGGCGCAGGGGCGCAAGCTCACTTTGAACGTTGGTTACTCACACCCTGTCGTTTATGATGCGCCGGAAGGGATTAATATCGAGGTCGGTAATGGAGAGGGTGGATCGCAGGCTAGAATAACCGTGAGTGGCATAGATAAGCAAGTTGTAGGACAGGTTGCCGCAGATATTCGCCAAAAGCGCAAACCCGAACCTTATAAGGGCAAAGGAATCCGTTACGAAGATGAAGTCATTCACTGGAAACAAGGCAAAACCGCAGCGGGTTAATCATGAAGGATAAGAAACACCTTAGTAAGAACCGTGCCCGGATTCAGCGGCGCCGGCATCGTTTGCGCAAGATTGTGTCAGGGACGTCAGATCGTCCGCGCCTTGTCGTACATCGGTCTCTGAAACACATTGAGGTTCAACTGGTTGACGACGTTTCAGGTCATTCATTGTTTGGTTTTTCGACGCAGAGCAAAGAATTACGGGATCGTTCCTTTGCTAGTCGAGTGGAGCAGGGAGCAGAAGTTGGGAAGATTGTAGCTGGGAAAGCCAAGGAAAAGGGTATCGAAAAAGTGGTCTTCGATCGCGGAGGCTATCTATATCATGGTATCGTTAAAGCCGTCGCCGACGGTGCTCGCGAGGGCGGGCTGAATTTCTAGAGGAGAGTTACTTCTGTGGCGAAAGTAGACCCCAAAAGCATGGAATTTAGCGAAGTTGTAGTCCAGAACAGCATCAAGCGTGTTTCGCATGTGCGCAAGGGTGGACGTCGCTTTAGTTTCAATGCGATGGTAGTAGTCGGTGACCGAAACGGGCGCGTCGGCGCCGGCTCAGGTAAGGCTGGTGAGATTTCCGAGGCAATTCGTAAGGGGACTGAAGCGGCGAAGAAAAATATGATTCAGGTGCCCGTTGTTAACGGCACTATCCCGCACGAAATTAAAGGGCGTTTTGGCGCGGCTCAGATCCTGTTCAAGCCTGCTACTCCAGGCACTGGTGTTATTGCAAGCGGTGGTATTAGAATTGTACTTGAACTAGCCGGTGTCCACGATATTCTCACAAAATCATTGGGTTCGACCAATCCTCAGAATGCCGTTAAGGCAACGCTCGCTGCACTGAGTGAACTGCGGGATGCAGAGTCTACTGCGCGTTTGCGTGGTGTGCCTATGGAAGTCTTGCGCGGTTAGGAGAAAATAAGTTGATGAAGTTAGTCATAACGCAGCGCCGCAGCGCTATCGGCAGAGCACAAAATCAGAAGGATACCATCGAAGCGTTGGGTTTTAAGCGCCTCTACCAGCAGGTTGTGCATGAAGATACGCCGCAGATCCGCGGCATGATTCAAAAGGTCAAGCACTTGGTTGATGTGCATGAGCAAGATGCTTAACCAGGAGGTAAGCTAAAATGCGTTTAGGGGAAATTAAATGTCCGAAAGGATCCCGTCGCAATCGCAAGCGTTTGGGGCAGGGGCCAGGTTCGGGAACAGGTAAAACGGCAGGTAAGGGGCACAAGGGGCAACGTGCGCGTTCCGGTGCGCGTCGCGGTAACCGTATAGGTTTTATTGGTGGTACGCTAGGTTACTTTCGTCATGTGCCTAAGATCGGCTTTTCTAATCACAACTTTAGGGTTGTATATCAGACTGTTAATATCGGTGATATTGAATCGTGTGGCTTGGAAGGTGAAGTGGGTTTAGAAGCGTTGCTCGCAGCCGGATTAGTGCGTTCGGACAAGCAACCTGTTAAAATTCTTGGTGATGGTGAGTTGAGTCGTAGCGTTACGGTTAAAGCACAACACTTTTCAAAGAGCGCGCGAGAGAAAATAGAAAAAGCCGGCGGCCAAGCCGAGGTAATCTGAGGACCTAATGCTCCAGAGCTTTCAAAATTGCTTTAAAATTCCAGAACTTCGAACGCGAATTCTGTTCACTTTGGGTTTGTTGATTGTCTACCGTATTGGTGGCCAAATCACAGTTCCAGGAGTAGAAGTGAGGGTCGTACAAGAATTTTTTAGTAATTCTGGTAACACTTTGTTCGGTTTGTACGATATGTTTGTCGGTGGCGCTTTTACCCGAGCTACTATTTTTGCGTTGGGCATAATGCCCTACATAAGCGCCTCTATTATTTTGCAGCTGTTGGGTGCCGTTATTCCTTTTTTCCAAAAGCTACAGCGCGAAGGGGAAGAGGGAAAGAAGAAGATTACTCAGTATACGCGCTATGGAACAGTCTTCCTCGCTGCAGCGCAGGCCTATGGTGTCAGTTACTTTCTTGAGACTATACGGGGTCCGGCTTCCGGATTGGCCGCGGTTTCGAATCCAGGGCTAGGCTTTACGCTAGAGACGATGATTACGATTACGACGGGCACCATTTTTATAATGTGGTTGGGCGAGCAGATTACCGAGCGAGGTATTGGCAATGGTATATCTCTCATAATCTTCATTGGTATTGTTGCCGAGTTGCCCAACGCAATCCGCTACGAATATCAGCACTACCTCAATAACATAAACTTGAACAAGGGACCTATTCAGGAAATTTTTCTGATTGGACTCATGTTTCTGATTGTGGCTTTCTGTATCCTTACCACTCAGGGAATACGCAAGATTCCGGTGCAGTATGCTAAGCGCGTAGTTGGACGAAGGGTATATGGAGGGCAAACAACGCATATTCCATTGAAGATAAACTCAGCAAACGTGATTCCAATCATATTTGCACAGTCCATAATGTTTTTGCCTGGTACTATAACTCAATTGTTTCCAGACAGTGAGTTCCTGCAGGGGATTGGCGGGTTGTTTTCGACCGAGTCGTTGGTTTACTGGACGATCTATGGTTTGATGATCATATTTTTTACATACTTTTACACTGCGATTGTGATGGATCCGAACTCAATCGCCGATAACATGAAGAAACACGGTGGCTTTATACCGGGTATTCGACCTGGACCACGTACTGCTCAATACATCGACGGTATTATGACCAGAATAACTCTTCCGGGTTCAATTGCGCTCGCAGCTGTTGCTATATTTCCTTTTTTTGTGATACGCCAATTCAACGTTCACCCTTCTTTTGCTCAGTTCTTCGGTGGAACCGGCCTGCTTATCATTGTGGGTGTTGCATTGGACACATTGCAACAGATTGAGTCACAGTTGATGACGCGTCACTACGAAGGTTTTATGAAGAAGGGTCGCATTCAAGGACGTCGGGGTTAAACCCGCATTTTTGTTGGAGTGATATCGTGAAAGTTAAAGCATCTGTTAGTATTCGCTGCCCGGACTGTAAAATTATTCGCCGAAATGGAGTTGTGCGCGTTATTTGCAAGCGTAATCCGCGCCACAAACAGAGACAAGGATGAGGAGGCCAGACATTGGCACGTATTGCAGGCGTTGATTTACCCCGCGATAAGCGGGTCGCGATAGGGCTCACTTATATTTTTGGTATAGGTCAGACCGTTGCCAGTCGCATTATTGAGCAGGCGGGTATTGATCCGCAACAGCGTATTAGTACTTTGACAGAAGATCAGTTAAATAGCCTGCGCGCGATCATCGAGACCAATTACAAGGTCGAGGGTAGTTTGCGCGGTGAGGTTACTATGAATGTTAAGCGCCTAATGGACGTCGGAAGTTACAAGGGCCTCAGGCATCGTCGTGGGTTGCCTGCCAATGGGCAGCGTACTAAGACGAATGCTCGTACTCGAAAAGGGCCCCGTCGCGCAATTGCCGGTAAGAAAAAAGCGCCTAGATAACAGTTAAGAACGAGGAAAACGCATTTGCCACCTGAAAGACGTAGGAAACGCAAGAAGTCAAAGCAGGTAGAATCTGTGGGCGTTGCTCACATTTTAGCTACCTTCAATAATACCATTATTACGCTAACCGATGCTGCTGGTAATGTCATTTCTTGGTCAACGCCTGGCAAGATGAGCATAAAGGGTAGCCGTAAGTCGACTCCTTTTGCGGGTCAGATTGCTGCAGAGAAGGCCGCTCAAGAAGCCATGAGTATGGGGCTACGTCGCGTCGAAGTTTGGGTTAAAGGACCTGGAGTTGGGCGTGAATCCGCAATTCGAGCGTTGCAAAATGCGGGTTTAGAAATTTCTGCCATTCGCGACGTTACTCCGGTTCCTCATAATGGTTGTCGTCCGCCCAAACGCCGTCGAGTCTAAAGGAGTTATGTGATGTCAAGATATACTGGAGCCAAAGTCCGGAAAATGCGTGCTCTTGGAACGTACTTGCCGGGTTTGTCTGGTAAGAGCATGGAACACCGTCAAACAAAACCAGGACAACACGGACAAGGTGTCACGCGGCGTAAGCTTTCGGATTTTGGAGTGCAACTTATAGAGAAACAGAAGCTTCAATTTAACTATGGTCTTAGGGAGAAGAACCTCTCACGTTTGGTTAAAGAGGCTCGTAAATCAGATGTGGCGTCTGGTGGTAAACTGGCAGAGCTTTTAGAGAGGCGCTTAGACAATGTGGTGTTTCGCTCAGGTTTTGCTCGTTCTATTCCTGCTGCTCGGCAGATAGTTTCACACGGCCATATTCAGGTAAACGGCAAAAGAGTCAACATCGCATCATATCGAGTTCGTGTTGGAGATGTAATTGGGCCTAAGCCTAAGAGTCGGGAGTTGCCTGTAATACAAGAAGCAATTACAAGTTTAAGATTGACTCGACCCGACTGGTTGGAATGCAACTATTTAGAGGGTAAAGCAACTGTAATAAGCAATCCAGGGCTAGACTCCATGTCTGTAGAAGTCGACATTGCACGTGTCATAGAGTATTATGCTAAAAGGGGTTGATAGAGTAAGCCCGCAGGCGTGTTTGGTAATAGTCGCGATCATCCTCTGACTATCGATGAAAAGCAGTTAGTTATCGAGTTCCATTATTAAACTTAAATCGTTTCGAGATTCGAGAAAATCTCTCCTCATTATAGGGAGCAAGAGGCTATATGAAGTTAGAAGGTCTCCAGATGCCGAAACTGGTGGAAATAGAAAAAGAAAGCTTGAATGACACTTACGGCAAATTTGTTGTGCAGCCGTTGGAAAGGGGTTTTGGCGTTACGCTTGGTCATTCCCTGCGTCGTATATTGCTTTCATCCATCCGGGGCGCTGCAATTACGCAAGTCAATGTTCAAGGTGTTCAGCACGAGTTTTCAGTTGTTGAAGGCGTGCGAGAAGACGTTCCAGAAATCGTTCTCAACCTTAAAGAAGTCGCGTTGAGATACGTCGGTAACGAAGATCGGGTGCTCAAGGTAGAAAAGACGGGGGCTGGTGTGTTGACTGCTGGTGATTTGGCGGTCGACCCGAATGTTCAGGTCTTGAACCCTGAACTTCACATCGCAACGCTGGATGAAGGTTCTACACTGACAATGGAACTGACCGTGGGTCAAGGGCGTGGTTACAGCTTTGCCGAAGAAAACAAAGTTCCCGATCAGCCTATTGGTTCGGTGCCCATCGACAGTTCCTTTTCTCCTGTGACTAACGTGAAATATGATACGGAAAATGCACGAGTTGGTCGTCGTACAGATTACGACCGTCTTAGCTTAGAAGTATGGACTGATGGCTCGGTTAATCCCGAAGATGCGTTGGCACAAGCTGCTAAGATTATGATGGAACATTTGAGTCTCTTAATCAACTTTGAGGAAGACACTGAAGAAGTTGAGGAGATGGAAGTAGACGAAGAGACGAAGCGTGTTGCTCGACTACTAGCCATGCCCGTTGAGGAGCTAGAACTTTCTGTGCGCTCGGCAAACTGTTTACGGGCTGCAGGTATAACACACCTGCGCGAACTAGTGGGGCGCAGTGAGGCCGAGATGCTGAAGTACCGTAATTTCGGTCGGAAATCTCTCAATGAATTGGGTGAGATACTTGATACTCTCAAACTAAATTGGGGTATGGACCTGTCACCGTACGAGAACGTAGAAATTGACGAAGATGCCGTCAGTCCGCTGTCTGAGGAATTTTAAGCGTAAGTTGAGAGATAAAAGATGAGACATGGAAAGAAAATAGCAAAGCTCGGTCGTAACCCTTCTCATAGAAAAGCTATGATGTCCAACATGGTTACGTCGCTTTTGTCTGAGGAAAAAATTACGACAACGCACACGCGTGCTAAAGAACTTCGCCGCTCGGCAGAGCGTATGATCACCTTTGCCAAGCGGGGTGACCTGCACGCGCGCCGTCAGGTGCTACGGTTCGTTGCGGACAAACAGGTTGTCTCTAAGCTTTTTGATGAATTAGGACCCCGTTATAAAAGTCGCAGTGGGGGATACACTCGAATAGTTAAGTTGGGGCCACGTCGCGGTGATGGTACATTTATGAGTATCATCGAGTTAGTGGATCGACCGGGGGCGGCGGTTACGTCTACTGAAGAAGAAACTGTCGCAACGGAAGGTGCTACAGAAGAATAATTCAGATCTACATTTTATATTAGGTATAAACGGGGCGAGAGTAATTCTCGCCCCGTTTATTTTGTTTATAGTCATATGGTGAGAATTGGGCGATGAAACGCGGTGATGAAATAGAAGTTGACATTATTGATTTAGATCATAGAGGAGATGGGCGTGGTATTGTTGATGAGCGAGATATTATTGTCCGTCGAGCTGTTCCCGGCGATAAGATTAAAGGCAGGGTTATAAAAAAAAGACGAGGGCGAGTTGATGTTGAAATCACGGACTATATCGACCACGGAATGCCACGCAAAGAAGCTCAGTGTACTCATTTTGGTCTATGTGGTGGATGTCGCTGGCAGGATTTATCTTATGAAGACCAACTGTTGTTAAAAGGGCGCATGGTTCGGAATGCGCTACAAAAATACGGTTTCCATGACGTTGAAGTAAGACCAACAATTCCGAGTCACGCTCCTTTCTTCTACCGCAATAAAATGGAGTACTCGTTTGGTTGTGATCGCGATGGAAATATACAACTGGGTCTACATATGAGAGGCAAGTTCAATCGAATTTTTGATGTTGAATCGTGTCACTTACAATCCCCACTATCAAATAAGATTGTGGAAAATGTACGGAGAATAGCCAATGAACTGGATCTGAGTGCGTATAATCTAAAAACTCACAGTGGCCTACTTCGATTTCTAGTAATACGAGAAGCCAAGGAAAGTAATCAAGTGCTGGTTAATCTGGTCGTTTCAAATTATCCGGAGGAGGGAGTTGAAATACTGGCAAATCGCCTAAGGCAAGAAATTTCAGAAATAGATTCTTTAATAATTACCCTGCATACAGGAAAGGCGCAGGTTGCTAAAGGGGAAAAAGAGTTTGTTCTCTGGGGTGAAGGGGCGATAGAGGAATCATGTGGATCTATTCGTTTTGATATTTCTCCTCAGTCATTTTTTCAGACCAATTCACTTCAGGCGGAAAGCTTGTATAGTTTAATTGCTGATTGGGCTGGAGAAGGAATAGGGAAGACGTTAGATCTATACTGCGGTACTGGGTCCATAAGTTTGCACTTGGCTGATCGTGCTGAGTATGTCTTGGGGATAGAAATAGTTGAAGAAGCCGTCGTAGATGCTCGGTTAAACGCAGAGCGGAATGGAATCGAGAACTGTTCGTTCATTGTTGGAAAAGCTGAGGAAGAACTCATTTTAATCCGAGAGAGATATTTTAACTTGGTCGTCGTTGATCCGCCTCGGCCAGGTCTTCATAAGAATGTGCTTTCAGCACTAGGACAAATGCAGTCACCCCGCATCCTATATGTATCATGTAATCCACAGACGCTAGCTGAAAATGCGTATGTCTTGAAGGATTATGGCTATGGCATAGGCCGAGTGCAGCCCGTTGACATGTTTCCTCAGACGCCTCACTGTGAAGTTGTTTGTGAGATGAAAAGGATTGACTGAGAAACACCGAGTCAATATCGTTTCAAATGTGTGGCGAAGTTATCATTCAATGTGATGAGATACGAAAATTTTTTTAGATAAAAGGCGACTCGCAAATAAGCGGAAAGAATTCGGGAAGCTAAGTGGCGACGAGTTTCGACCGTTGAAAAAGCGCGCGTCAAATTACGTGCGCTTTTTAGGTTTCTTTTGATCGGTCGTTCTTCTAGTGATGCTTTGATTTTCCAGATAACCGTACAGTTGACTGAGCCGGCTATGGGCTTTTTTAAAGTGCTCGTTGTCACGTATATAACGACTATAGCGCCAGTCAACTCCATCGTCTTTGTAAAGCGGGATGCCCTGCGGTTCGTAACAGAACTGTAAACCGTGTTGTAATACCTTACGCTCGCCAACTTGATGTATGTGGGTTCGGACAATCTGTGCTAGGACGCGGACTTTGAAGGGCAACTCAGGCTTAAAGCGCTGTAAAGCATCTGGAAAATGAATCTTCGGATAGAAGGTGAGGTGAATTACTGGTAACTCTAATTGTCTGAAAGCGTTTTCCCAATATTCTCCTTCATAATCGATTTCTGAATCGGCGTTACTCGGGCATTGATCTCCGAGTACGAATTGAAGGAATTCTGGACTACTTTCAATCAGCGCGCCGCCGACGCTATAATTGATCAAGTTTGCCTTCAGGCCAGTTTCTTTTCTTGGTAACTCTACTGGTCGCACGGTCTCGTTCTGCGTCCGTGCTTCCATCACTTCTACAAGCATTTGGTAATACTCGTTGCTGTGTTTAAAATTAGTAATAACTTTTTCCCCTGGTTTCATACCAAAGGGGCTTTCCTTGCCTTTCTTTAGCTGAGCTTTTGCCGATTTTTTCAGATATAATACATCGCGCAACGACTCCATCTCCATGCCGAGTAGGTTGAGGTCACCTAACAACAGTTCTTCGTCTTTGCGCTTCATAAGACTATTTGATTCGTCTTTATCTATTTTACTTGCAGCTATCTTACGATCGTGTGGCTGTTTTTTTAGCATGATGCTGCGAAACGCGTTGATGGCGTCATGCGTTGCGAATTGTTGGTTCCCCTCAACTTTTTTGAAATCAATAGGAACAATATCTTTTAGGATGACCGGTAGTGTACTATGCTTGGGAAATGATTGATCTGTTTTGCGAATGTATAGATCAAAGCCTATATGTGTAGTTAAGGGAATGCGGGAATCACCGTAGTTCTTTAGCGTATAGCGAAAAAACTGTCGTTGATCTTGTTTTTTTAGCGTGCTTGTTGGTACTAGTTTATAGGCAGATTTTGTGTTAAAGTCTAACGTCTCAACGACTTCTGGGAGAAGTCGAAAGCGTCCCACAATCTTGCAATCCAAGCGATAGGGAACACGTTTATTCATGAACCGCAGCGATACGTGTTTGAATGTCAGGTTCTGATCCTTGGAAACCTTCAGATTGTTGGGCTTCGTCATATAGAGATGGTTGCGCTGTGTATAGAGCTTTTTCTCTTTGCGGAGGAAAAATACTTTACCGAGTGGTTCGCTCTGATCGTTACTCTCATCATCTGACAAAAAGAGCAAAGCAGAGGGAGGACTCAATTCCACTAGCTTGTCTACTTCCTGCTGTGGCTTAAAGGTCGCTCCCCGCTTTTTTCGACCGGTTAGAAAAGCAAACATTGAAAAGCTGGCTTTGTTGTGCCCATCTGTGTATGGATAACAGGCAGTTATTTTTAGAATTCACAAGACTATAGACTTTATAATATGAGTAAACACTTACAATAGCAAGCAGACCAAGATAAGCTCCATTTCATATGTAAGCGTCACATTTCTAGCCTTAATGACATGTATTACAATAATGTCATTTGTACTTTGCCATTTTGTCAGTTTTTTTTGAAAAATATACAGGCACAGATATTGCCTAATATTGGTCACGGAGGAGAAATTAACAATTTAATCAGGTTTTTTTGAATGAATAAAACGAAGTCGCAGGTTACAGATAAGAGCCCGTATCAACTTCCCGTATTGCCGTTGCGCAATGTGGTTATCTTTCCCGGTGTGCCGTCTCAAATTCTAATTGGGCGTAAAAGTTCGCTTAACTTAGTGGCAGATGTACTTGCTGGAAAAAAGCGTCTATTTGCAGTTCTACAGACTGATGCGGGCGAAGAAAACCCTGACTGGGGACGCCTGCACGAGATGGGCATTGTGGTCGAGATTGAGAGGGCATTTAAGTTGCCTGATGGCAATATGCAGCTTGTTTTGCGGGGTCTCCAGCGCGTTCACATGGACGAGTTAATACAAGAAGATCCCTATATAATAGCTCGGGGAACATCCGTAGATGATGAGTTGGTGGATAGTCGAGAAGAGCAGGCTCTTGCTTACAATCTATCACAGCAATTTCAAAAGATGGTGGGACTCGTACCAAAACTAAGCGAAGAACTGCAGGTTAGGGCTATCAACCTAGAGAAGGATCCAGGCCATCTAGCGGATTTTATAGCCTCTGGATTAGATATCTCTCTTTCTAAGAAACAGGAACTCCTAGCTCAGAAGTCAGTCGTTGCGCGTCTTAGGCGCCTCACCTGGTTGCTTAATCGAGAACTGTCGATTTTAGAGATGAGTAACCAAATTCAAGGACAAATTGAAGAGGAGATGGGACAAGCCCAGCGCGAAAGTTATTTGCGTGAACAGATGCGAGTGATACAGCAAGAACTGGGTGATGGGGATGAGGACTTAGACCGTCTACGAAATAGGCTAAAGAGAGCTAAACTGCCTGACGAAGTGCGTCTCGAAGCACAGAGAGAGTTTGATCGCCTATCCCATATGACTGAGAGTGCGGCAGAATACTCAGTGGCTCGCACGTATCTGGAATGTCTTCTTGATATGCCCTGGTACAAGAAGTCTATTGAGCGGGTCGATTTGGAACGAAGTCGGCACGTGTTGGATGCCGATCACGAAGGGTTAGAAAGAGTGAAGGAACGGGTGCTTGAGTTCCTTTCAGTGCGCACTCTGAAGAAGTCTTCAAAAAGCCCGATCTTTTGCTTTGTTGGTCCACCCGGCGTGGGAAAGACGTCGTTGGGCCGATCCATTGCACGAGCTATGGGGCGTAAGTTTGTCCACTTTTCTCTTGGTGGAGTCCGCGATGAATCCGAAATACGCGGTCATCGAAGGACTTATATTGGAGCGCTACCAGGGCGTATAATCCAATCGTTGCGAAAAGTTGGTACAAAGAATCCGGTATTTATGCTGGACGAACTGGACAAAATAGGTTCAGACTTTCGTGGCGATCCCGCGGCCGCTTTGCTCGAGGTGCTCGATCCCGAACAAAATGACCGTTTTAGGGATCATTATTTAGATGTTCCCTTTGACCTTTCCGATGTGACCTTCGTAGCAACAGCGAATCAGCTTGATACTATTCCACCTGCTCTCCGCGACCGATTGGAAGTAATTCAACTCTTTGGCTATACGGAAGACGAAAAGGTGCATATTGTGCAAAATCACATTATAAGTAGACAACTGCGTGAGCACGGTTTGGCCCGTCGAAAGGTGTCGGTAGAGGAACCGGTAATTCGTCAGCTTATTCGCGGATATACTCAAGAGGCAGGCGTGCGTAATTTAAACCGTGAGGTGGGCCGTCTCTGTAGAAAAATAGCGCGTGAAGTAGTTAGGGGACAGCGGGGCCCCTTTAACGTAACTGAAGAAAGCCTAGGCCGCTACCTTGGATCCGTTGTGGTTCGGGAGTCTGCTACAGAAGAGCTAGGAATGCCGGGTCTAGTTGCTGGGTTAGCTTGGACTCCAGTAGGCGGAGAGGTTATGTATGTCGAAGCAACGCAAATGAGAGGTGGAAAGGGGTTAACGTTGACGGGACAGCTTGGTGATGTCATGCGGGAGTCTGCCCAAATAGCACTGTCTTATATTCGAACCCACGCTGCAAAGTGGAAAATAGAAGACGATTTCTTTGATACGCACGATATCCACATTCACCTTCCGGCGGGGGCTATTCCTAAAGATGGTCCGTCTGCTGGCGTTGCGGTTACGACGGCTCTGCTGTCTCTGTTCACTAGGCGCTGCGTGCGTGATGATGTGGCAATGACCGGGGAAATAACGCTGCGTGGGCGAGTACTACCTGTTGGGGGGGTTAAAGAAAAAGTGTTAGCTGCACATCGCTCGGGCCTAAAAAGAGTTATACTGCCGCGAGCAAACGAGCGCGATTTAGAAGAAATTCCGTCCAAAGTTCGACGGAAAATGGACATTGTGCTAGTGGGTGAATTGGACGAGGTTTTTGCCGCCTGTATAGAAGGCAAGGAAATACGCCGCGCAGCAGCTTAAGGGGAGAAGACGGTTAGTGAGTGAGATATCGGTTCCGCGTCCGCGCATTTTAGTAGTACTGCCAGAGTCTAAATCTGCGAAAGAGCTCGTAGTTTCTCTCGAGGAAGATGAGGCAGATGTCCTCTGGGTACACGAGGGACAAAGCGCGTATGATATTTTAGATACCGAGGTTGTAAACGCGCTTATTTATCCACTAAGGCAGACTCGGATTGATGGACTGCGCCTGCAAAAGGTGGCGCGTGAGCGTAATGCGTCTATATGTGCGATCGCCATAGCTACACCGGAAGAGATTGAGCTGGGTATAGAAGCTATGCGCGAAGGGGCCTATGATTTTCAGCTGATGCCGCTCAATTTTGCAAAGATAAAAGCTGTTTTAGAGCGAGGGCTCTCTTATCAGCAGCTCGTGGGGGAAGTGTCCAATCTTCAGCGTCGTTTAGACGAACGCTATCGATTTGGTGGCATTGCACGTCGCTCTTCGGCTTGGCAGCGAATTTATCGTCAGGTAGAGCAGGTAGCGCAGTCAAAAACGAGTGTTTTGATCCGAGGCGAGACAGGTACGGGAAAAGGTGAGGTGGCCAAAGCTATTCATCAGCAAAGCAGGCGGCGTGGTGAGGCGTTTGTCGAAGTAAACTGTGGTGCGTTGCCAGAGGGGGTGGTCGAGAGTGAATTATTTGGTCACGAAAAGGGAGCATTCACTGGCGCAGCGACAGCGCGAAAGGGACGCTTTGAGCTCGCAGATGAGGGGACGCTCTTTCTCGATGAAGTAGGAGATATACCGCCGCCCACGCAGGTAAAGCTACTGCGGGTCATACAGGATGGTCGATTTGAACGAGTGGGAGCCACGCAGACACGTGGGGTCGATGTTCGGCTTATTGCCGCTACGCATCGAGATCTAGACAGCATGGTTGATTCTGGTGCATATAGAGCGGATTTATTCTATCGACTCAATGTAATCACTATTGAGGTTCCTGCTTTACGCGAGTGTCGCGAAGATATTCCGCTGCTTGTTGACGAGTTTGTGCGTCAATTTGCAGAAGATAACGAAAAATCTTTTTCCGGAATAAGTGCTCGGGCTCTCGATATACTTATCGAGTATGAATGGCCGGGTAATGTGCGTGAGTTGAAAAATTGCATCGAGGGAATGGTCGTCATGTCCTCACGTGAAGGTATGCTGCAGGTTGATGATATTCCTCGTTACATAAACCGCCGTGAACGTACGTTCTCCGAAGTCGGTTTCCGTGTCGGTATGTCGATAAAAGAAATGGAAAAAATGGCTATACGCGAGACGTTAAAAGCAGTTGGCAATGATCGTCGCCGCGCTGCAGAGATCCTTCAGATTGGCCTCAGTACGCTTTATCGAAAAGAAATTGAGTATAATATGCGCTAAGCTCACTCGTTCGAGCTGTTGTAGAATGCACGAATAAGTTGGTTGAGCGCCTCTTGAGGGTCTCGCACGGCGTCAGCTGAAATAGTGTATTCTGTTAGCTCTGCGAGCTTGAGGCCGTGTCCGTAGTCCGCGAAGAGGGTCTCGCACAGTTGGCTTGGCTCGTTCTTTTGTTCAGCTGCAATTTGTAGGATCAGCGCTTCTGCCTCTGGAGCAATATGTAGGTCAATCCCATGTTTTTGTGAAAAACTTTGACAAAAACTGCCCAGCGAAGACGTGCTAAGTAGATTGATTAGCTCCTCTTGCGGCTTGTTGATTACCGCTTCGTCAATGGTAAACTGTCGCACTGCACTCGAAGGTAGTTTTTTCTCGAAGGGTAGTAGGGCACGCTCTATTGCACCAACAAGGCTACGAGCACCCGTTTTTTCCTCGTGTGCACGCGCTGCGATAATTTCTAGCGCTTCGTTGCTGAATTCTATATCGATGCCGTAGGCTCTAAAATCGCGTTTTTTGGCTAATATGACACTGCTCTTAGGACTGCGCAGGATAGAGAGTAAGTCCTCTCTTCCCAATTCATGTAAAATGGCGATCACGGGCAGACGGCCAATGAATTCTGATTCAAAACCATATTCTAACAGGTCTTCCGTGCGCACGTTGCGGTATAACTGCTCTGGCTGTAAATCTGATGACGTGGATTCATCGCCTAGTTGAAACCCGATCGCTCCCCTGTTCAAGCGACGAGAGATAATTTCGTCGAGTCCCGCAAAGGCACCGCTTACAATAAACAAAATATTACGCGTGTTAACCTTTTTGCGCTCTACTTTACCTGATTGTTGCATTTGCATAACCGCTTCCATCTGAGAAGCTATATCTTGGGGCGATTTCAGGTCAACCTCAGTTTCCTCCATGAGCTTGAGTAGGTTTCGCTGCACGCCTGAGCGGGATACATCGGGGCCGCTCAAACCACGCGTCGAAGCAATCTTGTCTATTTCATCAATGTAAATTATACCGTGTTCTGCTCGTGCTATATCGCCGTCTGCCTCTCGGACAAGGTCGCGTACTAAATCTTCAACATCGCCACCGACATAGCCCGTTTCGCTGAATTTTGTTGCGTCGCCTTTAACGAATGGCACGCCGATTTTGCGGGCTATTAGTTTGATGAGATACGTCTTGCCTACGCCGGTTGGACCGATGAGAAGGACGTTGTTTTTTATATTGCCAATGGCTTCTTCATCTTCGTCCTTTTCTAGTTTGAGCCGATTAAAATGGGTGCAGATTTTAGTAGACAGCACGGCCTTTGCTTCACTCTGACGAATGACAAATTGGTCCAAATAGGCTTCCAGTTCCTCTGGAATGAGGTCAAACTCGATCGGAGGACCCTCTGACGGATTCGTTGAAGTGCTGCCGTCGGTTGCAGCAGCCTGTTGGGGGGGAGAGTCCTTCATTTGCTGCTCGAGGAACTGGCGCAGTTTCTCGGGATCAAGGCCTATTTTTTCTGAGCGTATCTCCATCTTACTCCATATCGATTAATGTGTCCTAAGTGCTAATATACAGGGCATGAGATGCCGCGACAACCCCGCTTGACACTCGGCAACGACAAGTCTACATTTCGCGATATCCAACTGTTTATTAGGGAGTTTACATGCATCAATTTTGGGGCATTCTCCTCGTGATCTTGGCTTTGGCAACGTGGGGCCAATCTGCTCGACTTCACGCCCAATCGATAGAGGGAACTTATTCTCCGGATGCCGATAGAGTGTTTGCACAGGGGCTACAGGCTTATCGCAACGGAGAGTATGAAAAAGCCCGTACCGCGTTTGTTGTCCTGTTAGAGCAGGTAGCTCATCAACATTCCAGCGCGGGGCAACTGATGCTGGGAAAAAGTTACTATCGCTTAGGTGATTACGAAGGTGCGCTGGCGGCTGCGCGTGGTTTACCGAGAAAGTACGTCGATAGTCGCTATATCCCTGATGCTCGATTGTTAACAGGAGATGCCTACTTTCAACTCAAGCGATACTACGAGGCGGCAGCGGAATACGGACGGCTGTTAGCTACGCCGGCTCCACTCGAGACACAGGCGCGGGCGGCGGAACGGTTAGCTGCCATTGATAAGAATGGTTTTATCAGTGAAAAAGCTATGGAAAGCGTTCGTTTAGCCGTAGGCAAAAAAAGGATGCGCGAAGCGCTTTTCTATGGGCGTGCGCGCTGGTTTAGGCGCTTAGGCTGGGATATTGAAGCGGCATTCGCAGAGCAGACCTATGGCGATAGCATTGGTAATTCGGGTATTTTTTCGTCTATAATCAACCAATATGGAGAAGAAAACAGTGAAGACGGGCTGCCTATTATCGACTACGAGTCCGATGGATTGTTTAGCGATGAGATAGAGACTTGGAGAGAGGAAGCAACGGTCGCGTCAAAGGTAAAGCTGGGCCTATTACTGCCTTTTAGCGGCCCGTATAAAGCGCTTGGGGAAGAGCTCTATTCCGGAGTGCAGATGGCAAATGAAGCCGCCGGTCAGCCATTTGACTTGGTTATAGCCGATATAGGAATGGACTTCGGGGATTTGCCGATTAATACAGATTCTGCTGGTAACATAAGCGAACATCCGGGCAGTGGTTTAGTTCGCGTAGTGCAGGGCGCGCGCAGCCTAGTAGATCAAGGTGTTAAAGCGATTATTGGACCGGTATTTAGTAGTTCGTGCGTAGCTGCTGCCGCGGTAGCCGAGGCGGCAGGCGTTCCCATGATTGCACCGCTATCTCAGCAGAGTGGCCTAGACTCGATTGGGCAACACATATTTCAACTAAATACCATTCCAGAAACACAAGGTCATTTGCTGGCTGAACACGCAACGCTGGTTTTAGGTCACCAAAATTTGGTGCTCATATCCCCCCTTAGTGATTATGGCTGGAACTTTGTGCGCGAGTTTCGGCGCATTGCCGAAGTTAATGGGGGACACGTGGTACACACTGATTGGTATGTACCCAACGAAACCAAAGACTTTCGCCGCGTATTTGAGGAAATACGTCGTGTAGGTTTTGAGCTCATGCCTCCTCCTATCGATTCGCTCGCCGTTGCAGATTCACTTGAGTGGACGGACGTCGATAGTGCGCAAACAGCGCCTTCTTTTCTCACGGAGTTGCTTGACGGTATAGAAGAGGAAGTCGAAGATGACGAAGATGAGGAAGCGCCTCCCGATTCATCTGAAATTTTTATCGACACGATAGACGGTATCGTAGTGGTAATAGAGAGTTTTGAAGATGCCAAGACAATTGCACCACAAGTATCTTTTTATCGTTTGGATGCCCGAATTATTGGCAACGACATTTGGTATGACCCAGAAGGAGTACGTCAAATGCGCGGGAGTGAAAGGAAATATGTCGATGGAGTGATCGTGGCATCGGCCCACCGCGAAGACCGTGTTGAAGAACGCAATTTTATAGATAGCTACAGGCAGCGTTTCTACAGTGATCCTCAATATGCAGCACACGGCTATGACGCGGCTCAACTAGTGATACGAGCTTGGCAAGATGGCGATGGAGAGCGGGGACAGATACGCGACTGGTTGGCTGGTGTGCGCAGATTTCCCGGTGTTTCTGGGCAAATTTCTTTCTCTGAACAGCGTCGAACAAATGTCGATCTAACTCTTTTAAAAATCGACGGAGATCGTTTCCGTCCCCTCGATATCGTAGACTTACCCGACCTGACTCCGGACACAGGAGCCCCTGCTCTCGGCCTGCCTGACAAGCTAATCGACAGTGCAACAACAACAGGCGATTGATCGCTCTATCAAATATTGCGTACCTCTATCTGATCCTTATATTGTAAAGCTTGTTTAATCTGAGGATAAAACAATGCCAACATACGAGTATGAATGCCAGAAGTGCGGCCATAGTTTTGAAGAATTTCAGAGCATTACAGCTGAACCGCTGAAAACTTGTCGCAGAGCGAAATGTCGAGGTCGGGTTAAGCGGCTGATTGGTGGCGGAGGGGGGTTGTTGTTTAAAGGATCTGGTTTTTACGAGACCGATTATCGTAGTGAAAATTACCAGAAAGCAGCTAAAGCCGATACCAGTAGCAGCTCTTCTGAAGCGAGCGATACAAAAAAAACGTCTAAAAAAGCAGATAATTCGGGAACCGCTAAAGCGGATTAATCGTTTAATCGGAGTTATTTTTATGTTATCTGTTTTTAAGCTCTTTCTAGCTTTTTTTATTGTCGTCGCCCAATGGGGATGCGGTGGTGGTGAGCCAAGCGACCTCTGGGAAGAAGCTGAACGTGCAACCGCCGAACAAAATATGAATCAGTCCATAGAGGCTTATGGTGAGTTTGTTAGAAAATTTCCCGGACATGAAAAAGCGCCTGTCGCTCTAAAAAACTGGGCAGCTATCGCACAGCAAAAAGGAGATATGCAAGGCGCGATCACTCTGTATGAACGCTTACTAAACGAATATCCTCAGAGTGATTTAGGTGACGAAGCGCAGTTTATGATCGCATTCATATACGAGGAGTATGTGAATGATATAGATAAGGCGCGGGGAGCCTATCAACGCGTAATTGATCGCTATCCTAATTCCGAACTTGCAGCGAGCGCTAAGCAACTTTTGCCGCATGTGGGACAGAGTCCAGAAGAGTGGGTTCGATTTCAAGACGGCGTTAATTAGAATTGAGAAAATCCTGTTTCTGACTCAGTCACAGGAAAAAATATACATACTGCTAGAGTGCAGCTAAAGACCGGAAGACCTTTTTTAAGTCCATCGTTTTAGAAGTATATCCGCCGATGAAAGTATAGGTCCCGAGTCGCTCTGTGAGACCTTATACATCAAAGGCGGTTTTTTTTGACCAGTAGGAGATTATGCAAAACGCTATTGATATACACGCCATAAGTGAGAAGGTTCAGCAGCAGGTTCCGCTTGTTGATCAGGTTTTTTCCGAGATGGATCGCGTCATAGTTGGACAACGCTACATGGTTGAACGTATGCTGATCGGCCTTATATGCGGGGGGCATATCCTGTTAGAAGGTGTGCCAGGTCTTGCTAAAACGCTGACAGTATCTACGCTTGCTCGCATCCTACAGGCGAGCTTTAAGCGGATACAGTTCACTCCGGACTTACTCCCAGCCGACCTGACAGGTACGCTGATTTACAATCCTCAAGATGGGGCTTTTGTCCCCAAGATGGGTCCGGTCTTTGCGAATTTAGTCCTTGCCGATGAGATCAATCGCGCGCCTGCGAAAGTGCAGAGTGCTCTGTTGGAATGTATGCAGGAGGGGCAGGTTACAATCGGAGATGAAACATATGAATTAGAAGACCCCTTTCTGGTGATGGCTACTCAAAACCCCATTGAACAAGAGGGTACTTATCCACTACCAGAAGCGCAGGTCGATCGATTTATGTTGAAGGTGAAAGTTACATATCCATCTCGCCAAGACGAACGCCTGATTCTCGATCGCATGGCTAATGGTGGTGCTATTGAAGTGCAGCATGCCCTTTCTGTAGATCAAGTCTTACAACTGCGTCAGGTTGTAGAAATGGTCTACATCGATGACAAAATTAAAGACTATATTGTAAATCTCGTTCACGCTACGCGTTTTCCCGAGCAGATGGGATTAGACGAGGTGGCTCCTCTGATTGAGCACGGCGCTTCTCCCAGAGCGACCATCTTTCTCGTTCGAGCTGCTCGAGCACACGCATTCTTACGTCAGCGCGCCTATGTAACACCAGAAGATGTGAAAGCTATCGGAGCAGACGTATTGCGACATCGAGTGGTTGCCAGTTATGAGGCCGAAGCGGAAGAGATAGATTCAGAGCGTATTGTTCAGCAGCTATTTGACCACGTTGAGGTTCCCTAAGAGCGTCGTCGTGATACCGGAAGAGATACTAGAGAAGGTGCGACTGATCGAAATTCGATCGCGCAACGTTGTTAACGATCTGTTTGCAGGAGAGTACCACTCCGCATTTAAGGGACGCGGAATGGAGTTTGCTGAAGTGCGCGAGTATCTTCGCGGAGATGACGTGCGCACTATTGACTGGAACGTTACGGCGCGGACAGGTTCTCCTTACGTAAAGGTATTCGATGAGGAGCGAGAACAAACCGTGATGTTGCTCGTCGATGCAAGCGCTTCGGGTGCTTTTGGATCTGTGCAGCAAATGAAAGGCGAAGTAGGCGTTGAGATATCGGCGCTGCTGGCATTTGCAGCAATAAAAAATAATGATCGCGTGGGGTTGTTAATCTTCACGGATGAAGTGGAAGTTTTTATCCCTCCGAAAAAAGGCCGCAAGCACGTGCTGCGCGTTATTCGTGAACTGCTGTACTTCCAACCTCAGGGCAAACGCACGTCCATAACGAGCGCCCTCGACTATCTGGATAGAGTCCTACATCGCCGTAGCGTAGTTTTTCTCATATCCGATTTTATTGATGAGGACTATGAGCGACCTCTCCAGCTTATGAGACGACGACATGATATGGTGGCAGTGTCAATTTTTGATCCTAGAGAACGCGCGCTGCCCGACGTGGGGTTTATCAATTTACAAGATGCAGAAACTGGAGAGCAATTTTTAGTCGATAGCAGTCGCCGAGAAGTGCGCGCCTATTTTGCCCAACAGCAGGAGAGAGAAGACCAACAGAGACGCGCGTTATTTCGTCGCAACGGTATCGATGAGGTGCCTATCGACATAACGAAATCATATGTGGATCCGCTAGTGCGCCTCTTTCATGAGCGCGTGCGCAGACGCGGATAGGATATTAGCTAACTGAGCGTTTGTCAGTAAAGGAGGTTAATCGATGATAGAAGTCAACGAGCTTGCGAAGAGCTATGGTGAGGTGGCAGCCGTAGAAGGCATATCCTTTGCCGTGGGCAAGGGAACGATACTTGGATTTCTCGGCCCCAACGGAGCCGGCAAGACAACAACGATGCGGATGCTGACCTGTTATTTACCGCCCAGCGGTGGCCAGGCCAAAGTAGCCGGATTTGACGTTGTTGAAGAATCCATGGAAGTGCGTAAACGGATTGGGTATTTGCCTGAACAGCCTCCGCTGTATTTGGATATGACCGTGCGCGCTTATCTGCGCTTTGTCGCCAGAATCAAGGGAGTGGCGGGTGGACAGCTAAATGGGCGAATCGACGATACCATGGAAAAGACGGGAATTGCTCATCATCAGAACACCGTTATAAGTCACCTTTCCAAAGGGTACAAGCAGCGCGTAGGGTTGGCCCAAGCCCTTGTTCATAATCCAGATGTACTCATTCTCGACGAGCCTACTGTGGGACTAGATCCTAAGCAAATCATCGAAATTCGCGAAGTGATTAAAGGACTAGCGGGTGAGCATACGGTGATCTTAAGCACGCATATCTTGCCTGAAGTCAGTATGACGTGTGAGAAGATCGTCATCATAAATGGAGGTCGCATTGCCGGAGAGGGAACGCCAGAAAGTCTGATTGACCAGTTAAAAGAGGGCGAAGTGCTACGCGCTTCGATTGGCGGTCCCGGCCAAGAGGTGTTGTCTATGATTTGCGCAATGGACGGCGTGATAGATGTAGCCATCGAGAGTGGAGGAGAAGAAGAAGGCGTCTTTATCATAACCAGCCAACCTGGCACGGATGTGCGGGATGGCTTAGCGCGGCAAATCGTCGACGGAGGATATGCCCTGCGTGAACTGCGCGGACTCGATATGACGCTTGAAGATATATTTTTGCGTTTAACGACAGAGGAGGTGAATGCATAATGGGTAACTTTCTTGCGGTTTATTCAAAGGAGATGCGCTCCTATTTCGTCTCTCCGGTAGCTTATGTTATCGCTGGTGTATTCCTTTTTCTGTCTGGGTATTTGTTTCGCAGTATTTTAATGCAGTTTAACCTGATTTGCCTACAGCTTGGTCAGCGCGCACAGCAGATGGGTGGTGGGATGCCTGCACTGAATCTAAACGAGATGGTCGTAACGCAGTTTTTTGCGGTGATGGATTTTATTTGGTTGCTCATCGTCCCTATGCTGACAATGCGCCTATACGCAGAGGAAAAGAAAACAGGCACAATCGAATTGCTAATGACTTCGCCTGTTAGCTCAGTTCAGGTGCTTTTAGGCAAGTTTTTCGCCTGCTTTTCGCTTTATGCGATTATCGTGAGCTTGACGATGGTGTATTTCTTTATTCTCGAGGCATACGGTTCCCCTGACTGGGGCCCCATTTTCTCTGGCTATCTCGGCTATCTATTTCTCGGTGCAACGTTTATTTCCGTCGGTATCTTGGCTTCTGCGCTGACGGAAAATCAGATTGTCGCTGTCCTGCTTTCTTTCGGTATACTACTGATGTTTTGGCTTATCGATTGGTCTGCTAGCTTTGCGGGGCCAACGGCGGCTAAGATTTTACAATACGTGTCTTTTATAGAGCACCTAGAAGACTTCCAACGAGGGGTCATTGATAGTCGCGACGTAGTGTTCTACCTGAGCTTTACGTTTTTCTGCCTGTTTTTGACTACGCGAGTCATTGAGTCACGGCGTTGGAGGCGGTAAGATGAAGGACTATGCCATTCCAATCAGTCTCGTTGGCGCTGCGTTAATCATCGTCGGTGGGTTGGCTTATCTAATCTCACCTGATACGGGCTCAACGGGCTTGGTAAATGCTGCAGTTGGTTTGTTGCTCGTCGTGAGCGCCGGCTTTATAAATGCAGATCTGTTTAGACAATACGGTCGCTGGCTCAATGCATTTTGGGGAGGAATAATGGTCTTTGGCATTGTGGCAATGATCAATTTCCTCAGCAATCGATACGCAGAGCGTTTGGACCTGACGGAGGGGCAGCTACACAGCCTGTCTGACCTAACGATAGAAACACTACAAAACCTCGATCATGATGTTGAAGCGCTCGCATTTATGGAGGGCGGAGAGAACGCGGATCTGGAATTGTTGTTAGCTGAGTTTAGCAATCGCGGCAGCCGTTTCACCTTTGAGATGATTGATCCCGATCGCGATCCGATGCGCACCGAAGAAAATGGAATTAAACGTTATAATACGCTGCTTATAAAAAGCGGAGATAAACAGCAGCAAATCACCGAGTTAGAAGAGCGTGAAATAACGAATGCGCTGCTAAAAGTAATCCGTGAACGCCAGGACAAAGTATACCTAAGTGTGGGACACGGTGAGCGCGATCCCAGCAGTGGGCCAGGTGGTTTGGGGATGCTGAAGGAGCGCTTACAAGAAATTGATTACGCGATCGATGATTCCCTCTTTCTCGCCCGCACAGCGCGCGTGCCTAGTGACTGTGCGGTGCTTGTTATCGCGGGTCCGCGGACTCCGTTTTTGCCCACTGAGGTGGCAACGTTAAGGGCCTATCTACAGGAAGGAGGCTCTGTACTCGCCCTGCTCGATCCTCTGTCTGAAAGCGGGCTGGAAGATCTTTTATTGGAATGGGGTGTCTCTCTGGGCGATGACTTTGTAATTGATACCAGTGGGATCGGTTCGCTCTTTGGGCTCGATTTCACCACACCCGTCTCCGTTTCTTACGGCAAGCATCCCATAACGCGCAAGCATCAAGGCGTTATGACCTTTTACCAGCTGAGTCGCTCTGTTGTTTTTGATGCCGAGTCCACGGGGGTAGGATTCGAAGGGGAAGCGCTTGCCCTGACCTCTGAGGCTGGATGGGCAGAGAAAGACCTGCGGGTTTTGCAGGGAGAAGGAGATAGTACGGTCAAGCTAGATGAGGGCGTTGACACGCCGGGACCGATTTCTCTTGCCGTCGCTGTTGAAGGAAAGGGAGGACGCCTCGTTGTCTTCGGTGACTCTGATTTTGCAACCAACCAGTATTTTGACTACCAAGGCAATGGCGACCTAGCTCTGAATGCTCTCAGTTGGCTTGCGGAGGATGAGAGTCTGATATCGATTCGTCCGCGTCAGGCTGGTTACAACCCGATTGCTCTTAATGATAGTCAGGGCGAGTGGATTTTTTGGATCAGTGTCGTGCTCTATCCGCTGGCCATTGCCCTCGTTGGTTTACTCGTTGTTTCCCGCAAGGGACGGTGGAGCGTGACAGAACTCGTGGGAGCGGGTTTAGGAATTGTTCTTTCTTTGGGCATTGCCGCGCTACTCAATTTTCTGGGAGACCGGTACAACATTCGTCACGATATGACGGCGGATGCCCTCTTTACGCTCTCCGACGATAGTAAGCGACTCATGAGCACCGTGGAGGAAGAAGGACAATACGTTCACGTGAAGACGTTTATGAGCGAGATGGAGGGGATGCGCTTTCAGGATCTCATGAAAGAGTATAACCACCAGTCAGACTATTTTGACTATGAATTGGTCGATCCGCAAAAAAATGCGCTCCAAGTCGAGCAAAACAATATTCGCGAACGGGGCACGTCGATTGTTGAGGTGCGCGGTGACGGTCAAGTGCGCAGCGAGCGCATCATGCAGATGAGCGAAGAAGCGCTGAGCAATGCGATTCTCAAAGCGCTGCGTGCTCGCGATATGAAAGCCTACTTTACCACGGGACACGGCGAGGCCGAGCTCGATCAGGTTGATGGTAAGGGCTACTCTTTGTTAAAGGGACGCCTACGAGAGCTCAACTTTGAAGTAGTGAGCGGACTTCAGTTGCAGGACGGCGTGCCAGACGATGCATCTCTGCTGGTCGTACTTGCACCTAAAGAGCGCTTTTCGGCGGTTGATGCTGAAGTCTTACAGCGCTATTTGGACGGCGGTGGCCGGGCGCTATTTCTGCTTGACCCAGGTGCGCCAACGGGCTTAGAAGCCCTACTCGACGCGTACTCTATTGAACTCGGACAAGACTTCGTCGTTGATCTGAGTGGGTTAGGACAGCTGTTCGGCGCAGATGTGTCGGTTCCGGTAGTGATCAACTACGGAGACCATCCTATTTCAGAGCGACTTTCCTCTGGAACGATGAGCTTTTTTCCGCTCGCGCGTTCTGTGCGCCCCGCAGGGCATCGGCTAAAGAGCCCGCAAATTGCGGCGCTGGCACTTACGCATCAGAGCAGTTGGGGAGAGCGCGACTTATCTCCCGTTACTGGAGAGGGAGGCCAGGTAGAATTCGATCCCGATGTGGATCTGCGGGGACCGGTTTCCTTGGCGGTGGCCGTGCAGGCCGACCCAGATACGAGCTTAAGCACTGAGGGACAGGTGCGCGTCGTCGTGTTTGGCGACGCGGATTTTGCCTCTAACGAGTATTTCTCCCAGCAGGCTAACGGCGCCTTGGTCGCCAATAGCATAGAATGGCTAACAGAAGACGAGGACCGGCTGCAAATTGCAGATCGTCGTCCCGCCCATAATCCCATCAACTTAATTGGCAATCAGGGCTCGGTCGTTCTGTGGGTTTCTGTCTTTGTCCTCCCATTTGCAGTGGCTCTTTCCGGTCTGGTAATGGTCCTTAAACGGGGCTATCAAAACCATGAAGACGGATTCATTGCGTGGCTGATTTATTCGTTTGCAGCCAATGCGGTCTTCATGATGATCTCGGCGGTTGTTGCGCTGAGCGAGGCTAAGGGGCTTGAGGGACAGGTCAATTTAGTTGTGGGACTGCTCAGCGGAGCTGTCGCCTACGGCCTGCATCGGCGTGCTACGTGGGTTTGGCTGCCTTCCATTGCGATGGCGCTACTAAGTGCCTTAGGGGGATTTTGGGTTATTCCTAACGAGACAATCCAATTGCTCTACGCTGCCGCATTCATAACCAATGTTGCTATCCTGGTATGGATCCGCCGGGTCTTTGAAGTCGGGAGAGAAACAGCATGAAGCTAAAAACCAATATAATTATCGGTGCCATATTCGCCCTTCTACTGGCCTTTGTCTACTTCCATGAAATAAGGGGAGGACAAGAGCGACGTCAGGCGGCAGAGCGTTCAAAGCAGTTGCTAGACTTTAATGAGTCAGAGGTCGAACGGCTTGCTCTAATCCGGCCTGAGGGGAGCATAGAAGTAGAGCGCATAGAGGGCCAGTGGCGCGTTGTGCTGCCTGTAGAGGACGGTGCCGACGGCGAAGCGATCGCGCGTTATTTGCGCAACATCGCCGAGTCAGAGCGAGAAAAGGTGATCGTTGATAGTGCAGATGCTCTCTCTGCAGAGACGGCGGAGTATGGGTTAGATCGGCCGCGTCTGGGGATCTTAGTCGAGACGGAGGAGGGTGCGTTGGACACCCTGTTTTTTGGCACCGATGCGCCGACCGATCGATATACCTATGTGAAACAAAGCGGAAGCAATCCGGAAATATTTGTGGTTCGGGCGTGGCGCTATGATAACCTAGACAAAAGCGTTTTTGACTTACGAGATCGTCGCGTTCTGGCCCTATCCAAGGCGGAGGTCACCGAGGCGTCTCGCGCGGGTATCTCCGGGCCGGTTTCGCTTCGTAAAGAGGGGGCGGACTGGCTGCTGCAAGAACCGATTTTAGCGCGCGCTTCTACCGAAGTCGTTGACGGGTTGCTCGGGAAAATCGAGACCAGCGAAATAAGCGAATTTGTCGACGAAGCGCCCGATGGCGAAGCCCTAGTGGCCTACGGGTTGGACAGTCGCGCTGTTGAGTGGTCCTTCTCTCTTGGTCAAGACCGCGTAGAGAAGCGTTTGTCTATAGGCAGTGAAGACGATGAGGGTCGCTATTATGCACGCGACGAGAGCCGGCCTCAGGTTTTTCTCGTCGATTCTACGTTGGTGCAAAAGTTGACGCAAGAGGTGACCGCACTGCGTTCAAAGAAGCCGCTGCAAGTGGATCGAGATCGAATAAATCGGATGGAGTATCGTCGCGGCTCGGCTATGGTATTTACAGCTGAAAAGGATACGTCGGGTGTTTGGAACTTACAGGATCCTCCCGGGCAGAAGGCGAAATCGTGGAAACTAAATGCGCTGTTGACTGATTTACAGAGTCTTGAAGCGACGGGGTTTGCGGTGGCTCAGGGGGGAGAGCCTTCCTTGGGCGTGCGGCTTATGGAAGATGGACAGTCTCTACATTACGTGCAGTTTTTTCTGCGCGATGGAGAGATCTACTTAGAGCAGGACGGCGATTCCCATGCCTATAAAATAGATACCGATGCCTTTGCAGATATTGATATGGAACTCGATGAAGTGCTTCAGATACCCGAGCCTGTAGATTCGACTCGGGTCGATGAGTAGGCTATGCCGTTTGCACGCTGCTTGTGGCTCGTCCTGTTCGGCACTGCGACAGCCTGGGGGCAGGTAGAAGTTTACTGGCAGGCTGATACGACAGAAGTAACACTGGGACAGCCGGTCGATCTTCGTCTCGTCATGGCATTTCCCACTGAAGTCAAACCGGACGAGCCCAACCTGACAGACGTTCTCAGTGCCGCATCCTATCGTTCGGAGAGTCGGTCGGCGCCAGAGGCTAAAAACGGTCTAACGCACGTGACGCTTATTGGCACCATTCGCTATTTTGAGCTGGGTTCTCAGGAGATCCCCGAATTAGAAGTTGCTTTTGTCAGGGCGAGCGGAGATACGCTCAGCGCGACTGCGCGCGGACTGAATATTGAGGTGATAAGCGTTTTAGAGGAAGGAGATCAAGCGCTACGTGATATAAAGCCACCCGTCGTTATCGAGGGAGGTATTCCGCTTTGGATTGTCGTAATTGGGGCGCTGCTGACTCTGCTGGTTATGGGATTCCTCCTTGCCTATTGGATTCGCCGTCGCCGTTCAGCGGCAGGAGAACGAGTATCAGAACCTGAGCCGGTTGACTACGTTGCTGAGTTTGAGCGAATTGCCTCTATGGGACTGCTAGAGCGCGGTGAATTCAAGACGTATTATTCTCTCTTAGCCGACAATCTACGGCGCTATATCGAAGAGGCCCTCGTTATCGAGGCAATGGAAAAAACGACTGCCGAACTGGACGTAGCGCTTCGTGATAAAAACGTGCCTGACGGAGAGATCCGACAAATATTAGGATATTTGTCTACGGCCGATTTGGTGAAATTTGCGCGATTCCATCCAGAGATAGACAGCGCCCATCGCGTGCCGGAAGCAGGCGTCGCGATCCTGCGTGCGTTGGAAGACCATCAAAAAAAACAGGCGGCAAAAGACGAGCTAGATAGAGAGGTAAATGCAGACGCTGCGCTTTGAAAATCCCGAGTGGCTGCTGCTACTGCTCTTGCTGCCGATCTTAGTCTATTTATATATCGTGCAGGGTCGGCAGCGGCAGGGAAGCGTGCAGTTTTCTGACCTTGCTAGTCTGCGTCGTATGGGCAATACGATGTGGGCCCGCTTTCGCCATGTACTCTTTGTTTTTAAGCTACTGGGACTGGTGCTTTTGGTGGTGGCTTTGGCGCGCCCTCAGGCTGGACGGGAAAAGCGAGAGATGTCCGCAGAAGGTATTGATATTATGCTGACACTGGACGTTTCGTCTAGTATGAAACTAAACGATTTGGACAATGGAGAGCGGAGTCGATTAGCCGTCGCAAAAGAAGTGGTATCCGACTTTGTCGGGGGGCGCTACAGTGATCGTATAGGCATGGTCGTTTTTGCTGGGGAAAGTTTTACGCAATGTCCGCTGACCCTAGACTACGATGTGTTAACCTCTTTCTTGCAGGGAGTTCAGATTGCTGATGAGAGCTGGGATGGAACGGCTATTGGTATGGCATTGATTAATGCGACCAACCGACTGCGCGAGTCTGAGGGGCGAAGCCAAGTGGTTATCCTGCTAACTGATGGAGTAAATAACGCCGGAGAAATCGAACCACTTACCGCGGCAGAGGTAGCGGAAGCGGTAGGAGTGCGCGTCTATACCATAGGTGTAGGAAGTGATGGGTCGATCCGTCGTCCCGTGCAGGGTATTTTTGGCACGAGGTACCAAACAGTTCAGGTTGAAATTGATGAGGAGACGCTAAGGGCAGTGGCTCAACGCACGGGGGGGAAATACTATCGGGCTACCAGCGAAGAAAAGTTAGAAGCGATTTATAGGGAAATAGGCGAGTTGGAAACGACGGAGATTACATCTGAAGTACACGTGGAGTACTCGGAGCGCTATCCACATTTCCTCTGGCCTGGTTTACTGCTGCTTCTGATCGAAGTCTTATTATCTAATACGCGCTTTCGCCGTTTGCCTTGAGAGAAAGTATAGAATGCGTTTTTCCTCACCTGAAACGTTCTGGTTTCTTCTGCTAATTCCCCTCCTATGCGTATTCTTTGCCTGGGCTACGCTAGCACGGCGTAAAGCTCTGCTGCGCTTTGTGGGCTGGCCTCTTGCAGAAAAGCTGACTCGCGACTTGAGTCGACGTCGTCAGTTTGGCAAGTATGCCCTTTTGGGTATAGGAACCCTGTGGGCTGTAGTCGCACTCTGCGGACCTCAGTTTGGGGCGAAACTAGAGATGGCACAGCGCAAAGGAGTCGACGTCGTTTTAATCTTGGATGTATCACGGAGTATGCTCGCAGAAGATCTCAAGCCAAGTCGATTGGCCAGAGCAAAGCAGCAAATACGCGAATTAGTCGACTTGTTGCAGGGAGATCGCGTTGGTCTCATTGTATTTGCCGGCCAGGCCTTTGTTCAGTGTCCACTAACGCTAGATTACGGAGCCGTCGATATGTTTCTCGATGTGCTCGATGCTGGAATGATTCCCGTTCAGGGCACGGCCATTGGAGATGCGTTGCGTCTTGCTGCTCGTACCTTTGATACGGAAGACGAACAGCACAAGGTTGTGGTTTTGTTCACCGACGGCGAAGATCACATTAGTGAACCGCTTGCAGCAGCACAGGATGCTGCGGAGCAAGGGATTCACGTTTTTGCGATTGGTCTCGGGACTTCAGGAGGTGAGTTAATCCCAGAAATGCAGCAGGGAGGAGGAACAAGCTACCACAAAGACGAACGGGGCAACTACGTAAAAACTCGTCTGGATGAAGCCACGCTTAAAGAAATCGCTCTGTCGACGAATGGTGACTACTTTCGATCATCTCTAGCCGGACAGGAACTCGTTGCGATCAGCGAGCAGATTGCGCAAATGGATCAGAAAGAATTTGCCTCAACGCGTTTTACTCAATATGAGGAGCGCTTTCAGTTTCCCTTGTTCTTAGCTCTCTGCTGCTTTTTTGTCGAGGCATTTCTTGGGGATAAACGCGCTCGAAGCGTCGAGTGGAAAGGACGCTTCGAATGAGTCGATTGTTTCAGGTTTTTTGGCTGACCGTGACGTGGTTTTTCTCGACCGCGGCTACGGTAGGAGATCCTGTGGCTTCAAAGAGTGCTGAAGCGCTTAGCCTATTCAAGCAGGGAGCGTTTGAACAGGCGCTTCAACTGTATCGAGACGCGCAACTCGAGCGGCCCGACGAACCCGCGCTAAACTTCAACGTGGGGAGCTCGCTATTCAAACAGGGAGACTTAGAAACAGCGCTTCAGGAACTGAGTCGAGCTGCGGAACAGACCGATGGATTATTGGGCGCATCAGCTCACTACAACATGGGCAATGCGTGGTTCCAGCAGCAGCAGTACGAGCAGGCCATCGCCTCATATAGTCAGGCCCTAGAACTCAACGCGAAAGATTTGGACGCCAAAGCGAACTTGGAGATAGCGCTTCAGAAGCTGGACGAACAACAGAAACAGCAGCAGCAAGACCAGCAGCACCAGAATCAAGAGCAAAATCAGGATCAAGACCAGCAGAATCAAGATCAGCAGGACCAGCAAGGACAGCAAAGTCAGGATCAAGACCAGCAGGAACAAGGGGAGGAACAGCAGGACTCAGGCGAGCAAGATCCACAGGACAAAGGACAGCAGGAACGAGAACAGGCGCCGTCGCAGCCGGACGAGGGCGATGGGGAAGACCAAGAGCGTGGGCAACAGAGCGAAGCTGAAGGGGAACCGGAGCAGAGCGAAGAGTATATTGGTCAGAAAGAGGCAGAGCAGCTGTTGGAAGCGCTAAAAAATCGCGAAATTGACGCGCAAAAGCGTCGGTATAGAGCTACCAGCGCAAGCCGTGGAAAGGACTGGTAAATTGATGAGCGTGCGCGTTTTTATTGCTCTGCTATCACTCGTATCGTCGCTTGAAGCAATCGAAGTCGAATTTGATGCAAGCGTAGACCGAACACGCGTAGCACAATCAGAGGCACTACTGTTAACTCTGCGCATTGTCTCAGACGAAAACCTGCAGCACATGCCGGCTCCCACACTTTCTCTGGGTGACTTTCACGTGGAGGGACCCAGCGTGAGCTCGCGCATTGAAATGGTAAACTTTACTACCAGCTATGAGCGCGAGTTGACATACCGTCTCTATGCCAAAAAGCAGGGACGGATACGAATTGGTTCCGCCCAGATTGAGATTGATGGCAAGACCTATCGGACCCGTCCTATCGATATTGAAGTCGTTCGGGCCGGACAGCGTTCGGGGCGTAATCTCGGAGGAGATTTTAACGTAGAAGACCATCTGTATGTACGAGCTCGATCCGACCTTCAGCGAGCCTACGTTGGACAGCAGATAACGGTTGATTTTGATCTGTTCTATCGCTTTCAATTGCATAATGTAGGCTTTAAAGAGATACCGTCGTTTGCCGGATTTTGGATTAAGGAGCTTTTTGTCGCTCAGCAGCTGCAGGCCGGTAGAAGCATCGTTAATGGCGTCACGTTTAACGTGGCTCCGCTTCGTCGCGTCGCCCTCTTTCCTACTAAATCGGGTGCACACGTAGTTGAGTCTATGGCCGTATCATGTGAGATTCCTGCTCGTCGATCGCAGCGTCGTAGTATGCTAGACGACTTTTTTGCTTCCGATCCATTTTTTGGTCGCACACAGAGTGCGCTGTTGCAGAGTGATCCGCTAGAAATTCAGGTGTTGCCCTTACCCGAAGCGGGACAACCGGATGCGTTCTCTGGTGCAGTAGGGCAGTTCAGTCTAGCGGCCCAAGCTCAACCTACGCACGTAAAAGCTGGCGATCCCGTCACGCTCCGGGTCGAGATATCGGGTGTGGGAAATCTGTCTGCGGTGGGTACTCCACTTATTGATGTGGGGCAGGGAATCAAGATGTACGATCCTACTTTGGAGGAGGAGGAGAAAATAGAGAATGGAATCTACGGCGGACGACGCACGTACGAATACATTCTCATACCGGAAACGGGTGGCATCCTAGAAGTTCCTTCTATTCAGTTCGCCTATTTTGATCCTGCCGTAGAGAAATATGTCACACTTGAATCGGATCCCATATTTGTGCACAGTGCCGGGGAAATAGACATTGAAGAGCCGACAAGCTACGGTTTAAGCCGCAAAGATATAGAGGCCGTCGGAAGCGATATACGATACATAAAATCTGACTTGGAAGCGCTGGAAGATTCTTCTGCGTTGTACGATAGCGTGCTATTTTGGTCCCTCCAAGCCTCGATGCCCTTTGCTTTGATTGGATTAATCCTATTGCAGCGTCACAGAGACCGTATACAAGGTGATATTGCCTACGCGCGACGCCGTCGTGCTCGCGGTGAAGCCGGGAAGCGCCTAGAGCAAGCTGGGCGTCTGTTAGAAGAGGGAGATGCGGGCGCATTTTACGGTGAAATACATCGCGCGGTATTGGCATTTTTGGCCGACCGTTTAAACATTATTACCGCGAGTCTCTCCCCTGATATCTGCGAGCGCGCCCTGAGAGATAAGGGCTTAGAAGAAGAGACCATTGACTCTTTGCGTGATTGGTTGAATCGCTGTGACTATGCGCGTTTTGCACGAGGCGTTGGGAAACGTTCGGATATGGACGCGATTCGCCAGCAGGCCGAAGATCTTATCACGCTCTTGGAAAAAAAGATATGATGCGGTCTGTTCTAATAATTCTCGTGCTCGTAGTTTTAGACGCTGGGGCGCAGTCTGCTTCCGTTGGTTTATTTAACGAGGCCAATGATCGCTATCGCGGCGGTGATTTTGAGGGAGCGCGCCGCGCCTATTTACAAGTTGTGGACAGTGGAGTCCAAGACGCCCGTTTATTTTATAACCTCGGCAACGCAAACTTTAAATCTGGTCGTTTAGGCGAAGCTATTTTATGGTACGAGCGCGCTAATCATCTCAGTCCACGCGATGAGGATATCGTCGCGAATCTGAGATTCGCTCATCAGGTTAAAAAGGATAAAGACGTTCCCGCCGATGGCAACGCGGTGAGTCTCTTTTTGACGGATGCTTTTTTCTACCCCACGCTGAGTGAGCTGTCGCTTCTTTTAGCTCTGGGCTGGATTGGACTGTTCGGCTTGTTGGGCTGGCGGGTTTGGTTTCACAGGACGCAGGCCCTTTGGCTTGGCGCACTGTCCGTTTGTGCTCTATTGACCGCAGGAGGGGGGGCATGGCTTTCCTTCCGCGTTTACCATCAGTCGAGTGAGGTGTCTGCCATTGCACTGGCTGAAGTCGTTACTGCTCGCAGCGGGCCCGATGTCAATCAAACGGAAGTGTTTATCATGCACGAAGGCACGAAAGTGCGCGTAGTGCGTCGCGAGGTCGATTGGATACTCGTTCGTTTACAAAATGGGCTAGGTGGCTGGGTTCGTGCGGACCAGGTAGAGCCTATTTGATTTCTTGCCGCCCGCCTGTTCTTACGCGATCTTTGGTCTTCGGAAAAAAGTTACTCTTTAAATAGGAAAGATTATGAGCAAGTTACGAGTAGGCGTAGTAGGGGTAGGAGGCATCGCGCGCACTCATATGCCCGGCTGGGCGGCCTCTGAGCACGCAGAAGTCGTGGCCGGAAGCGACGTCAGTCAAGAAGCCCTAACTCGTTGGGGCCAAGAACACGACGTAAAGAAGCTACACACCGATCCGGAAGCGCTCTTTAATGACAGCGATATCGATGTGATTGACGTCTGCACACCTAGTACTTACCACGCGCCGCTGAGTATTGCCGCGCTAGAGTCGGGTAAGCACGTTATATGTGAAAAGCCACTCGCGCCTACTCCTGATGAGATACTGCGCATGATTGCAGCACGCGATAAGTCGAGCAAGATGTTGATGACGGCACAGCACTTTCGTTTTCAGGGGTCTTCTAAGGCTATGAAAGCGGAAATTGATACCGGAACACTTGGAGAGATTTATCACGCTCGAAGCTGGATGTTACGCAGGGCGGCCGCGCCTACGGGCGGTGGCTTTATCCTTAAAGAGCACAGCGGCGGTGGCCCCTGTATTGACATAGGAGTGCATATCCTCGACCTGACGCTGTGGTTTATGGGTAATCCCGAACCCGTGTCCGTCACGGGTGTGGCACGGGCAGAGCTTGCCCACCGCGAAGGGGCCTTCAGTCAGTGGGGGCGCAACGCCATTCCGCCACAGTTTGACGTCGAAGATTTCGCTGCAGCATTTGTTCGCTTTGATAACGGAGCGACTCTCGTAATTGAAGTTAGCTGGTTACTTCACCACGATACGCAGGGTGAAGACATGCAGATGTGGCTCTACGGAACGGGCGCTGGAGCTCACTGGCCCAAGTGTGAGCTGTACGAGAGCAACTACAAGACCCGTCAGCAGTACAATCGTCAGCTAAAGCTGATGTACGACGGCCTTGAAGCGCATGCACAGGAGTGCGTTGAGTTTGCTCAGGCTTTGGTTGAGGAGCAGCCGTCACCTGTTCCAGCAGAACAATCGCTTCAGGTTCTCAAGATTCTAGATGGTATCTATCGAAGCCAGCAGAGTGGGGGAGAAATTCGACTCGACTAGGTCGTGTGAAGGCGATAAAAAAGTGGCCTCATCTGATTCAGATCGGAGGAGGTCACTTTTTATCAGCCCAGATTAAACGCAACAGCACAAACCGCTAGGGTTCGACAGGCAGTGATAGGGTAAAAGTCGTGCCCTGGCCCAGTCGACTCTTGAAATCAATCTCGCCCCCGTGATTATCTATAATACCTTTGCATATGGATAGACCTAAGCCCGTTCCCTTGTTGCCTTTGGTCGAAAAGAATGGTTCGAATATTTGTTGCACGATGTCCGGTGCGATACCCGATCCATTGTCTTTTATTACAATGTGAACAGACCGCATACCTTTCTTGGACTCAACCGCATTAGTGGAGACCGTGATGCGCCCACCCGAATCGAGAGAGTCTATCGCGTTATTGATTAGGTTGAGCAGTACCTGAGTTATTTGCTTGCCATCCACGTTGATGCGCTTATTAGCTTCAAAAGACCGCAATATGGATATGTTTTTTTGCTTTAATGGGTGAATGAGCAGGTCGAGAGCATGGTCAATTAGTTTGTTGGCGTCCGTAGGTGTTTTTATGAGATGTTTCTTTCGGGATAAGTCTTGCATCCTCTCCATAATACTTGCAGCCCGGAATATTTCTTCGGTTGCTATAGAGAGTGAGTCCTTTTGATCCTCGGTTATATTAGAGCATTTTAAAACCGTTTCAACCCATCCGACGGAAATGGTTAGTGGAGTCATAACTTCATGTACGATGCCCGCTGCTAATCGGCCCAAAGACGATAGGCGCTCGCTGTGTAGTAGCTGCTCTGTTAGACTTATGACTTTGTGCTCAAGCGTTGAATTGAGCTCTTCCAATTCTCGATTCTTCTCGCTTAAAGAATCCGTTAACGCTAGATTAGCCTGTATGAGTTGATGGTGCTCAAAACCTTTTTTGATGGCTTGTCCTAGTTTAGCAGGGTCCCAAGGTTTGTGAACAAAGTGGTGAATCTCTCCTTTATTCATAGCCGAGATTGCGGCTTCTATATCTGCGTGGCCTGTTAGTAGTATGCGGAAAGTGTGTGGGGCAAAATCTAAAACGCGATTGAGAAATTCTGCTCCATTCATACCCGGCATGCGCATATCAGATACGATCACTCCGGGAGCATGCTTTTCTAAGAGTGCTAGACCTTCTTCGCCACTAGTCGCTGTTAGAATGCGGTCGGCCTTTTGCCGTAGAAAATGCTTGAGGGCACGTAAGATCTTTCGTTCATCATCAACACACAGAATAATTCGATTCGTTTGCTCCACTTGTATTCACCGTGGTTTTGGAACGTTACGACTGTAAATGATAGGTATAGCTATTCAGTATCTCTGACGTCGTCGTTTTTATAGGAAATGTAGTGGCGGTTAATCATATTGTGGAGTCTTGGGGCATACGGTGCTTGAAGAACTGTAAGTTGCACCACTTTAAGTAGTATCCAATATTGGGTAAAGATTTATGCTCAGGCGGCGTCAGGCCCCGTAGATCTCTCTGCGTGGAACTTCGGTGAAACCGAATCAGGTCGAGTATAAAATCCATGTTCCAATGGAGTTGTTTTATTCTTGGGTGGAGCGGTCCGTCGTCGGCCAATACTCCTTGGTGCACAAAAAATTTTAAGTCCACTAAATGCGTGCAGCTTGTATCCTGTAAACGTAAGCCGCTGCGCGTAGAGTATAGAATCAGCTGTCTTGGCAGCGAAGATCCACCCGCGCGGCTTATGGCTGATCCCACATACACATAAGATCTGGATTCTAAAGCAATGGGTTGGCATCCGGCAAGCAGGCTAAAGCGCGTGCCAACAGCCTACGGCGGTCGGACGCGCAGCAAATAGGCACCGTTGGCTGATCGAGGTCCAAGGGCATAAATCCCATTAGTCTGTGGTGGCGTATGGTCTTTAGAGCGACTGATGCGTTACCGCATCATCTTGCTGATAAAAACGCGATTGTTTTATATCTTGGTCGACCACAAGGATCGACTGACCAAGATGTACCTCCGCGCCGTGGTAAATTGTGCCAGTAATTTCTATTTTGGCGTTTTCTGCTACCCCTGAATCCTTTTCAGCCAATGGCCAGATCTCAGTCATCACCCCATCACGCACTTCTTTAGCCTCGTAGAGTTTGGCTATTATTTCAGAAATATCAGCACGTCGGGACTTTGGCGTAGTGTTTAGAATTATCTTAATGCGATCGTTGTCAATCGTATCGAGACCTAGTGTGCGTAAATGCAGTTCGATCGAGCGATTCAACTCGTGATGTTCTTTTCTCAGTTTAGCTAGTTTAATAGCGGTCACAGGATCAATGTTGAGACCAACTATAGTGCCTGCGGTTGTGGACGAACCGACATTTTTGGCCTCAATTGCGTTAGCTGCAAACACTTCACCTCCAACAATGCTACCTCCGCGGCTTCCGCCGCCTGAATGGACTACAACATTTCCGTTGCAGCGGACTAGCGAGTTGAATATGTAGCTGCCTACTTCAATCGTATCTTTGGCCAATACTTTAGCTGTTTGAATAAATTTGCATTGTATCGTACCCATAGAAATCAGTCCGCGCGCAACAACGTCGGTATGCTCGCCAACAATGCCTTGTGATACGACAACGTCTCCACCCGCAATCACGGTTGCGCCTGATTCGACCGAACCGGAGACCATAATGGTGCCTTCGGACTCGACGGTGAATCCCGCTTTCACGTTGCCTGATATTTGGACGTCAGTTGTGGTGTCGATATTACCTGTTTCGTAATCAACGTCGCCGTTAATAACGACTATAGGTTTAACGTGTATGGTTTCTCCTTCAACGTGGGCATTCCCCTCTACTGTAGAGAAAAACTTGGCTGGAGGATTGCCTTCGGTGCGCACGTTCTCTCCCGCCTCATAAAAATATTCTTGTCCGTCTTTTGCATTTAGCTCTTCGTTGAATATTGTGTATCCCTTGATGCCTTCCGTAGCTGGGTGGACCGTGGCTAGTAACTGGTCTTCATATACACCGGTAACCACATTACGTTCGCGAAAGTCGATGCTGCCATCAGGCATGATTTTTCCCGGGCGCTCATCAGGTTCAAAAGTGTATTCAATACGTGTGTCTTCACCGTCGATCGGTGGCCCCCCCCGGGCCATAGTTAAGACCCGCTTGCGCTTTGGAGACAGCCGTTTGCTACAGAGTTTCTCAATTGCTCGATTGTTTATGCCATAGGTTACGTTGCAGTTGACTAGAGCGTTACGGATGATGTCTTCGGTCGGTATAGATGCTCTGGTAAATAACTTCATGTGGCAGTATACCGCACGCATTGAGTCTTCCGCTATCCACAGGGGAGGAACAATAGACAATACGCCCTCTCCCATACCTAGGTAACCAAAGGATTCGGCAATAATTTTATCGTCTTCTATGTGTAAGTTTTCGCCCAGTTCAAGAGGTAGAGGGCGTCCGGGTATGAGGCTCTCTTCGCCAAAGATATTAAGTCCTGGTTTGCCTTCGGTTTCAGGGTAGACATGAGCCAAAACCTGTTCTGGGAAAACGAGGAAACTACGGGCATCGCACTTCATGGCAGATTCCAAGGAATTCAGCTTAAGTGCTGCATGGACTTGGAACGATTCGGTTAGGCGCTTTTCATTAAGTTTTCCCACCCAATCGATGCGCCCATCATCTCCTGGAACAGCTTTTTTAGCTCGCGCGATGACTTGACCGGAATGTAGTATGGCATCGGGTCTTTCTAGTGCGCGCTCTAATAAAATTTTTATAGCTTCTTCGTCAATGCCTTCTCGAATGTTATAGTGCTCGCTCAGAGCTCCTATTATGTGACTAGGCGTTATGCTGGTGTCACCGCCGAGGCTAAGGTGCGCGAGTACGGCCTCTTGTCCACGTGGATCAGTTTCCACAACCATCCATGTGTTTGGCATTGTTCCAAAGGGCCGGCCTTCACCTGGGTCCTGTTGGGGTTTTTCCTCCTGTTCTCCTAAGCGTTCTAGAAAGCGCTCGTCGAGAGAGGTTGCATCCCTTTTATTGCGTTTACTCGATCTATTTCTCGGCTGTATCATTGCAGATTTGACTCTTAAGAAAGAGAATGTCGTGGACGAAGTGCGTGCTCTTTAGAGCGACTCGAATGACCGTATCCTGTAGACTCACTAGAATATATACTGGTCTATTCATTCAGTCACTAGTTATCTGTTTCCCGTTTAAGTAGGGCGCATTGTAATGGACTATCATTTTCTTGGTAGAGTCTCCGTATTCTCTCCTACTTGAGATTAATACAGGCTTTTTGGATTTGTGCACACAGCATTGAAGGCGAATCCGTGCCCCTCACAACGCGGTCTGCATGGGGTCGCGTGGGGAGAATGTAGCGCTGTGCCATGGGGTCAATTTGGCAAGTAAACTGTTGGCGAACATGATCTTCGAGGCGGCCGCGCTCAATTGAGTCTCGTCGTATCCTGCGTTCCAAAGAGGTATTCGAGCAAACGTCGACGTAAATACAATAGTCATAAAGTGCGCGGAGTGCGGGGAAATACAGTGCAAACACGCCTTCTATGAGCAGATATCTAGGTGAGGCGATTGGGTGGGTGATGGATTTGCGGGTATGGGTGTAAAAATCATATACGGGTGCACAAATCGATTGCCCATTTGCCAGCATCTGTAAATCGGTATGCAGGAGACTATAATCTAATGCACTGGGGTGGTCAAAGTTATGGCGCTTTCTCTGTTCCAGCGGAATATCAGATAGATCTGTATAGTAGGCGTCGAGTGGAAAATGGACAGCTTCGGGAAGTGTTTGGACCAGTCTTTTGGCGAGCGTAGTTTTGCCTGCGCAGGATGGACCTGCAATGGCGATTAAATGAGGTCGAGTGGTTTTAGGTTCGTTCGCGCAAAAAACGGCTGAATTCATTTACATCCAGGGTATTTAAAACGTCTTGACTGGTGAGCCAACCTTTTCTCGCGCAGCCTACGCCATACGTTAGATGGTCGAGTCCCGATAGGTGGTGAGCATCGGTATTAATACTGATGACTACGCCCGCTTGGTGTGCATGCTGGACGTGGCGCCAATCGAGGTCTAAGCGGGCAGGATGCGCATTGATTTCTATGCTCACGCGCTTTTTTGCGGCGGCTTCAAAAATGGCTTCATGATCGAGCTCATATCCCTCACGATCCAAGAGCAGTCGTCCCGTCAGGTGCCCGATAATCGTGGTTGCAGGATGCTCTATAGCGCGTAAAAAACGCTCTGTCATGGCATTGCGATTCAGGTTGAACTGCGAGTGAACGGATGCGACGACGAAATCGAACTGTTCCAATATTGAGTCTGCGTAATCGAGCGATCCATCCGTCAGGATATCGGACTCAATGCCCTTGAAAATGTGGAAGGGTGCCATTGTTTCGTTGAGTACGTCAATCTCGTCCCATTGGCGCCTGACTGTATCGACTTTAAGGCCGCCGGCATATGCGGCAGATTGACTATGGTCGGTCATTCCCATGTAGGAGTAGCCGCGTTTTTGAACGGCCGCGGCCATCTCTGCAACCGAATCGGCTCCGTCGCTGTAGGTCGAGTGGAGATGTAGCATGCCGCGTATATCTTCTTCTCTTATGAGTTTGGGTAAAACGCCGCTGGCTGCCGCTTCTATTTCATCTAAGCCCTCGCGAAGTTCGGGGGCAATAAAATCGAGGCCAAGTGCGCGAAAAAAAGATGTTTCATCTGCGCATTCAATGCGCTCATCGTCGGTGAAGAGGCCGTATTCATTAATCTTCATGCCCATTTCAATGGCGCGCGCACGCAGCGCTACATTGTGATCCTTACTGCCCGTAAAATGATGTAGCACGTAGGGGAACTCTACGTCGCTTACAACGCGAAGATCCGCCTGGATACCGCTCTGGAGACGGACTGCGCTCTTGGTCTGACCGCGTTGAATAATTTCGCTCACAGATTCGTGTTCGACAAAGCAGTTTGTGCTCGATTCAGGATCCGTAGAGCTAAGCACGATATCTATGTCCTTAACAGTCTCGCGTCGCCGACGCAGCGATCCGGCTGCCTCTACTCGCTGGGTTGCAGGGTGGGCTTCGAGGGCCTCGATAAGATGGCGTGCGCTCTGATGGGCTAAATCGGCACGGGAGCGATCTTGGTAGCGTTTGATGTGTTCAATGCCCTTAAGAATATTTTCTTGGGTCTTTTTGCCGAATCCCTTTAGCGCGTCCAACTGTCCATTTCTACAGGCAGCAGACAGTCCCTCTAAATCTTCTATGCCCAGCCCGCTACGAATTGCGTGTATCTTGCGAGGGCCGAGACCGGGGACGCGTAGCATATCAAGCAGGCCCTTCGGCGTTTCTGCGCGCAGCTTCTCATAGGCTTGTGCCGTGCCTTCTCGTGCAAATTCGCTGATTAGCGCAGACATGCTTTTGCCGATGCCCTTAATTTTAGTGAGCGCATCTTGTGCAATGACATCCTCAATATTTTCAGAAAAACTATCGAATATGCGGACGGCATTGGCATAGGCTCGAGTGCGAAATGCATCTGCGCCATTTAGCTCTAGGAGGGTGCAATATTCGTCCAGAAAGCGAGCTATTTCACGAGCACTTTTCATTTTCTGACCTCACCTATAAGGTGCAGAAATTGGCGTGTTAATTCGGAATTGCCGGCAACGAGACCGCCTCGTATCAGGGGGTCGATCTGATTATATAGGCGCACGTTGCCTTGTAGGTCTAGCATGTGTCCTCCCGCTTCGCGAATTAGTAGGTCGCCTGCGCAAACGTCCCATTCGTTCTTAGGCTGTATGCTGAAGTTCATATCGGTTTCGCCAGCGGCGACTAGCGCTAGCTTATAGGCGACGCTTCCAACGGGAGTCACCATACGCAGATGGGGGCGAAAAGGGTTGATTTCTCCCCGTTTGTCTTCGCTGCGGCTGACTATGGAAGTTGCAACGTTGAGGCAGCTTGTTTCAGAGCAGAAAATTCGTTTGCCGTTGAGGAAGGCACCACCCTGATGCACGGCGGCATAGAGCGCGTCGCGAGCGGGGTTATAAATCACTCCTATGGTCGGCATTCCATTATCACACAGAGCTATGCAGACCACATACTCTGGAAGACCTTCGACAAATTCGCGTGTTCCATCAATTGGGTCGACGATCCAAGTTTTCTGGCACAACATGCGTGTCTTATCGTCAACAGTTTCTTCTGAAAGCCAGCCGTAGTCTGGGCGGGCAGACCGGAGCCGTTCTGAGATTACGGCGTTGGCAGCAAGGTCGGCTGTTGTCAGCGGATCGCCGCCTCCTTTATCCTCGATTTCGTACTGTCCACCGAAGTATTTTAGCGTCAGGGCACCCGCTTCTCGTGCGACATGAATAGCAAGCTCTAAATCTGGTTGTAGCAAAATGTATGTTCCCGGTTATATTCTTCAGGTGCGCTGAAGATACAGGTTGTTTTAAAACCGGGCAATGAGAGAAGCCTATAAAAAAAGTCCCCACATCCCTGTGGGGTTTGAGTCAACGTCCCTGTCAGCTGGATCTGTTCAGGCTTGAGCCGCATACAGCCCCTTTTTTTAATATTATCGGCAGTTACTAAGTTGTCTTCACCGCTCTTTTACAAATGCAACGTGCTTGACACTTGCCGAGGGTAAAAGTAGATTGACAACCGCAAAACTTATCCAGTGAGCTGAAATTTTGATTGTAAAAAATATGAGCCGTTTCGCATGGGGCCTTACAGGGTTTCTTCTCTTCACTCTGGTGGGGGTAGGGGCGCAGGAGGCATCGGATGGCATTAGGAACAAACTTGAACTGTTACAGGTGGATAACCTGTGGGCAGAAGTCATTCTCGCAGACGGACGCCTGCGTTCTATTCGGGTCGAATCGGTCGGTTCGGACAGTGCCGACGTGATGGAGATTTATGGTGCATTACAGCGTCGGAGTGCTGTTTACGCGCTTGCCGATATGCGCTCCGTACGAACCTTGGGAGATTATCGGATACAAACGCGAAGCGCCTTCGTCTCCGTTGATAAGTCTATGCTGAGGGCGCTGGTTCTCGAAGCCGTGGTGCCAGGATCTGGCTACATGTACATAGGTGAGATGCGTCAGGCATTGGCTTTGTGGGGACTTACAGGAATCGCAGTGGGCACCGCAATTGCCACGGGGGAAGACGGCGCAGCTGGATGGGCTCCGCTGTCAGCTTGGATAAAGATTGCTTCGCTCTACCAGCTGAGAGACAAGGTGCGGGCGATGAATGATCGGTCAATGGTATGGGATATCGAGGTAAGTACAGTGGCAGGAGGGCTTAGTCCTGTACCGTCTTTGGGCGTTCGGGTCACTTTCTGAGCTTAATTTCGCTAGGCTGTGGTCCTAAATGATTGTGGGACAACGCACTTCTTAGTCCCGCCGTAATTTACGCAGCGGATATGGGGCTTGCACGGTTCTAGCGAAAAATGAAACAATGGGTCGCTCGCTATGTTTTTGTAAGGATACGCAGGTTTATGAGTACTCTCATAATCTACTTTTTGAGACGGGAGACGGTCTACTAATCGCAGAACACTTACTAGAAGAGGACGAAGAAAAGATTCTGAACTGACCGTCGTGAAAAGAAGGCTAACGTAAGCACAGAGAGGGCTGGTCACAACATTCGGTGACCGGCCCTCTCTGTGTGTTTTAGGAGCGTTGTGTGCGCGTGTGAAACCAAGCGCCTATGTCCATCGCCAGGCTGAGAAAAGTCGGCACTAAAAAGAGAGTGAAGAGCGTTGACATAAGCAAGCCGCCTATGACGACACTGCCCAAGCCCCTATAAAGCTCTGAACCGGCACCGGGAAATATGACTAAAGGTAGCATCCCAAGTGCGCTGGTGATAACCGACATAAAAATGGGGCGCACACGACTTGCTACTGAGTCGCGTATGGCATCTTTTATTGGAATTTTTTCATTTTGATAAAGGATGTTAAGGGTTTGGTGGATAATCAAAATAGCGTTGTTAACCACGACCCCAATCAGAATGACAAAGCCGAGCATCGTTAGGATATCGAGTGGCTGGTAGGTCAACGTGATATTGACTATTTCAAGCCCTAGAATACCACCTGCCAGTGCAGGAGGCACGCTTAGCATGATAACTAAGGGGTAGAGAAAGCTCTCAAAAAGCGATGCCATGAGTAAGTAGGTTATGATGATAGCGAGTAAGAAGTTCCACTGCAGCGCTTCGCGCGTTCGCTTGAGATCGTCTGCGGAACCCGACAAGCGGATTGCATAGGGAGGTTGTAACTCGCCCGATTCGAGCAGCGGGTCCACAATCTCCCGCCGGATATTGTCCAAAGCAGTTTCTAATGGCAAGGTCTCAGGGGGAATAACTTGGATGCTGATGGTGCGACTTCTCTCGCTGTGGTTAATTTGTTCGGGGCCCGTGGTTACCTCTACTCGTGCCACCGTTGAAAGAGGTACGAGCTGGCCGCTCGGGGTATAAATGGGCAGCGTTCCGATGTCCTGCGTGCGGAACCAGTCTCTATCGCCTCGTAGCACGAGGTCGATTTCCTCGCCCAAATACTGATATCCGTCGATGGTTGCACCATCCATGAGTGCGTTGACTGCCGTCCCTATGTCGCGTGCTGAGAGGCCTAAATCTGCAGCCTTAATACGGTCGGGTATAATCCGCACCTCAGGATTACCCAAGTCTAACCCCGGAATGGGACGCGCTTGCGCATCGGGTAAGACCTGTCTGACTTGACCAAATATTCGTCCCCCAAGCTGGATCAACTGGACCAAATCGGGACCCGTTATCTCGATGTCTATTGCGCGACTGCCGCCTCCCTGAAAGAGACTCGATTGCTGCACTATGGCTAACGTACCCGGCACGCCGCCAAATACGGGTCCCTGAATAATCGGTATCAAATCCTTGACCTTAGTGGGATCCGTGGCGCTTGCTCCCATGAAGGCGCTGCGGCCGAAAGCGACAAAAAACATATTTTCGACTAGTGCATCACCAAGCGCCTCTGCTTCTGGGCTGTCAGGTGAGGCTTCCCAGCGCGGACGTAGAACGTCTTCAATCACTTGTCCTACTGCGACTAACTCATCGAGATTATATCCTGGTGGAGGAAGTACGATACCAAATACTAGGTTGCGATTGCCCGTGGGCAAATATTCGGATTTGGGCAGCAAATTCCAAGCGATTCCCAGCGAAATACCCACGAGCAGTATTACGACGCTTAGGCGCAATGCTGTGTTACCGCTGATCTTATACACGCTGTTTGCTATCGAATCGCGCACGCGTCCGCCGAGTTGTTCCAACCACCCCGCCTTTGTTTCTTTTTTACGGCTGAGTATTTGTTTCGCTAGGCTGGGTATGACGCTTATGGCTACGACGAGGCTGAGGACTACGGAGCAGGAAACAGCGATCGCAATGTCGCGAAAGAGCTGGCCGGCCTCGTCTTCCACAAAGACGATGGGTAGAAAAATCGCTACTGTTGTGAGCGTACTGGCTAGCATGGCGCCCCAAACTTCGCGGGCGCCGTCATACGCTGCTTGGGACCGCGATTTCCCCATCTGTCTATGGCGAAAAATATTTTCGAGTGCAACGATAGCATTATCGACGACCATGCCTATGGCAAAGCTCATCCCGGCTAGGCTGATAACGTTGATATTGCGACCCAGTAAGGCCATGGCTAAAAATGTGCCGACAATTGAGATAGGGATAGCTGTCACGATAATGGTTACGCTACTAGCACTGCGTAGAAAAAGGAGTAGCACGGTCGTAGCAAGCAAGCCGCCAACTATAATGTTGGAACGGACAAGGTCGATGGCACTCTCTATGTAGTCTGTTTCGTCATATACTTGGCGCAGATAAAGGCCCTCGCGCTTTAGTGAACCCTCGTTGAGTTCGTTTACTGTCTGACGAATGCCCTGCATCACTTTGAGTACGTTGGCACCGGTCTCTCGAGTGGCATTGATGGCAATGGCTGGCTTGCCTTTTTGGCGGACGGCGGCATTTGCGCGCGCATAGCCCAATTCGATCCGAGCGATGTCTCCAACGAGGACGCGCGAACTATCGCCCCCCCGAATTACCACGTGTTCCAAGTCAGATGGTGTTTTATACTGTCCCACTGTGCGCACGATATAACGTCGCTTGCCTTCGTCAAACGACCCCGCGCTTATGTTGGCATTTTCGCGAGTTATCGCTGTGACAATTTGTGAGACAGTCAACTGACGCGTGGCCATAGCCTGCGGGTCGATAATTACCTGGAGTTCGCGCTCATAGCCGCCAAAAATGTTGCTCTGTGAGACTCCGGGTACGCGCTCTATGGCTGTTTCGATCAACTCTTTCGCCACGTCTCTGTAAAGTTCGACGTCTCTGTCCTCTGTTCCCGGTAAGGCATCTAGAATCAGCCATGTTATAGCGCGCGTATTGGCATTCCCCCCTGCAGAAAGCACTGGGCGGTCGGCGTCGAGAGGATAGCCCGTAACCTGATTGAGCTTGTTGGATACTTTGAGCAGGACGGCATCCGTGTCGACTCCTACGCTAAATTCAAGCGCAACGTTGCCGCGGCTGTCCTGACTTTCGCTGGTCATTTTAACAAGCCCTTCGAGGCTTTTTAGCTGCTCTTCTTGGCGCTGCACGATCTCCTGCTCAACCTCTTCTGGGCTGGCTCCCGGCCAGAAGGTCGACACGTTGACGACGGGGCGATCTACGTCGGGGGTGAGTTGCACCGGGATGCGATAAAAAGAGATCAGGCCAAAGAGTGCGACAAATAAAACGCCTACGACGACGCTGACGGGCCGTTTAATAGATGCATCGACAAGTTTCATAGAGCACTCCGATTCTATTGGTGCTTGCGCAAAATACGCACGTTTTGTCCATTCCTGAGCCGCTCATTGCCTCGCACTACGGCTAAGTCACCCGCTTTCAGGTTGCCCTCTACTGCGACGAATCCGCTGTAAGCGAGACCGCTCCGAACAGGCGTGCTGACGGCTTTTCCCTCAACGGCTAAGAAGACCATCTCTCCATCAGCGCTGCGTACAAGTGCGTCTTTATGAACGAGGACTGCCGCTACGGGTCGCTGCACTGTAAAGTGCACTTCTGCTGACATATTGCTGCGAATTAGGCCTTTTTGATTGTCTATTTCTACGGCGACTGGGAAGGTGTGTGATTCGGCATAGCCCTCGGCCAGTATTGCTACGACGCGGCCTGCGTGGGGTGGGCCGCCCAGCGCGGTAATTTCGACCGAGGCAACTGTGCCCAGCGAAAGAAGCGGCACGTGTTCCTCTGGCACGTTGACGATGACACGCATGGTGTCAGTCGAAACTAGATGGGCGACAGATTGGCCTCGTCCAACCCAGGCTCCAATTTCCGTATGCATTTGGACGATGTGGCCGCTAAAGGGCGCGCGAATGCGAAGATTTGAAACCTGAGTTTCGACGCCTTTAAGCTTAGCGCGTGCTCGGTCTAGTTCGTATTCGTCTTTGAGTAACACCTGTTCCGAAATGGCTTGGGTGTTAAACAACTGGGCACTGCGTGCATAGGTTTCTTTTTGCAGAGAGAAGTCGGCCTGGGCTTCAGCTAGAGAGGCGCTGAGATACTCGTTTGAAAGCTGATAGAGAATAGCTTCTTTTTCTACCGACTGTCCGCTTTCTATGGGGCGGTGATACACAATACCTTCGCTTTCACTAGCAACGAGCGTAGAGCGTCGGGGTTGAGTATTGCCAACGAGAATGAGATCATTGCTGAACGGTTGACTGCGGACTTCCGCAACTATGATGGGAGTCGCCTGTTCAGCAAAAGTTGTCGAAGTAAGTATGATAAGCCAGAAGAATGGGTGCATGAATGGACTCCTATGGGGGCAGTTTCGTAGCCGGAAAATGTATGTGATTACCCGTTTACTCACAAAGCGCATCTGGACGGTGACGCGAACCTTGCCCCAAGATAACTATTGATTTGATGCATTGGGTAATTGACACAGGGATGGCCAGAAAGCTAATGAAAAGACAAGTGCTGGTTGAGCGACGCTCTTATTAGGCTCGGTCTGTACCCTCTTCGAGCCAGTAGGTTGATATAAAACGGCGAAAAGCTAAAGACTGACTAGAGACATAAGATAGAAACGGTTCAAAGATCCACTAAGGAATCGTAACGCCTACAAGGCCGATTAACGACAGGGAACAGCGTAACTTAGAAGGTCGGCAGACCGAGTGAGATATACTGCACTTTGGTCTGGGGGAGGTCGGATAGGCTAGCATGAGGGTAACCAGTACGAGTAGGGCGAAAATGCTCGAACATTTAGAGAACAGGTATGTTGACAATAAAAACAGGGCGAAGCGCGGCGATGGTTCAAGAGATACCCAAAGGGAACTCATTCCCATATGACTACTTCAATCCTTCGGTTGAGTGTTTTATTTTCTGGCGTGTCGTTGGGTGTTATGGGTTGGGTTTCACCGTAGCCGCGCGATTCTATCATGCTTGCGTTGATGAAGGTGTAGGTCTCGACGAGATATTGTACGACAGCATTGGCGCGGTTGACGGACAAAGTCATGTTGGCATCCGCATCCCCGTCGCTGTCGGTGTGTCCTTCAATAATCAATTTGTTAGGAGAAAAGTTATTAACAAATTCGGCTACCCTTTCGAACTCACCTACTGCACCTGGGTTGAGTGAGGCATCGCCCGTACTAAAAAGTACGCTCGTGTCGAGAATAAGGCGCGGAACGACAATATCACCTTTCATCGGTACTTTGTATTTGATGATGGGTAAGTTGATTTTTTCACTGGCTTCAAAGCGACCCATAGAAGATCCGTTTTGTGATTCGTGGATTTTCATTGTGCCTATGAAGATGCGCATACTGCGGGGCAAGGAGGGATGCACTCTCCGTTCGCGATATACGTTGAGTTTATCGCCCCGTTTGATATTAAGCTCTTGGCCGCGGTTGATAAAGTAATCGTTGACGTCAATTCCGCCTGTTGAAGGCACATCATTTGGGCGGAGAATTGCCAAAATACGAGGCGGGTCAAATTTAATTTTTGTGGAGATGAGGGCTATTTCTCGATCTTGCTGAGCTTCTAGCGTCGATAGGATGCCTAAGAGAGTTAATGCGATGTGCTTTATGCGCATTTTGAAAGATCTTATCATGATAACTTAGTTATTATTGAGTTTTTTATTGGACCGCGCGCTCTGTGTCTCATCTCGTTTATGGTTCCTGAGCAGGGGGCGTTTAAAGCCATAATAAGGGTAATCTTCAACTGAGTAAATCAAAAATTCAGTGCACTGTTCCTAAGCAATAGAGGCTATTAGCAAAAGAATTGTTTTATCCAAAAAACGCTCCGTTTATCGCGGAGATTAATCCAAGCGATTAAAGGAGTTGAATGCGTCTGAAAAAATGAAAAAATCCTCTAAACTGACTTGGCCATCGTAGTTGAGGTCAAAGGTAGGATTCCAGTTGGTGTATAATGGTGTCGACCCAATGAATTCTACGAAAAGAAAGAAATCCCCGAGGTCGATTCGTCCATTGCCGTCAAAATCTGCGGGAAGGAGAGGCTTGAGTGGAGATTGGACGACGACTTGGATGGCTGCGCTAACCTGAAGGCCCTCGCGGTCGATAACCGTTATTATAACCTGTGCTTGTCCCGTATCGCTACGTGCTGTGATCGTTGCCGCCGTGCTTGAATCGATGGTGACGGTGATCAGGTCTGTTTCCGGTGTTTTGACGCTCCAAGTAAGCTGAGATACGGGATTGTTGTCTGTTACGTACGGTTCTAAGGCGATGTTTATCTGCTCGTTTACCATTAATTCCACCGCAGGGAACGTGTTCAACAGAGGTGGGGTGTTGGATGGTTCGACGGGTTCGACGGGTTCGACGGGTTCGACGGGTTCGACGGGTTCGACGGGTTCGA